>JAHFTI010000490.1 GCA_023265535.1 Opitutaceae bacterium | reverse complement strand
TCTGCTTCTTTGTAGGCCTGCGTTACCCCCAGGCCGACTGAACCGTGTTCTCCGTCCTGATTCTCACACTCAACGAGGAAAAGAACCTCCCTGACTGCATCGCCTCCGCCACCGGATGCGAGGACATCGTCGTGCTCGATTCAGGCTCCACCGACCGCACCTGCGAACTCGCCCTCTCCCTGGGAGCACGCGTCCACCGCCGGCCCTTCGACCATTTCGCCGGCCAGCGCAACCACGCCCAGCACAACATCTTCTTCCGGAACCCCTGGGTCTTCCACCTCGACGCCGACGAGCGCCTCACCCCCGCACTGCTCGAGGAATGCCGGCGTGTGGCGACCGAGAACCCCGCGGTCGACGGCTGCTTTGTGGCACCGCGCATGTTGTGGTGCGGGCAATGGCTTCCCCGCTGCACGGACTTCCCCGCCTACCAGGCCCGCTTCGTGCGCGCCCCCACCTTCGAGTTCATCCAGGCCGGCCACGGGCAACGCGAGGCCCCTGGCATGCGCATGGGGCGTCTCTCCGCCAACTACCTCCACGAGATGTGCCCCGCGGGTGAGGCCGAGTGGCTCGCCAAGCACCGCAGGTACGCCCGACAGGAAGCCTGCCTTGCCATCGCCCAGGAGGGCCGCGCCGAGCGTCCCTCCTGGAAGGATCTTTTCCACAGGGACCCGCTGCTGCGCCGGCGCGCCCTGAAATCCCTCTCCCACACCCTCCCGCTGCGCCCCGCCGCACGCTTCGTGTACCAATACCTGCTCCGCGGCGGCTTCCTCGATGGCAAGCCCGGGCTGCACTACTGCAAGCTCCTGGCCCGCTACGAGGGTTTCATCACGGAGGAAAAGCGCCGCCTGGGCTCCGGTCTCACGGTCGCCCGATGAGGATCTGGCTGGTCAACCGTTTCTATTGGCCGGATGAACCCGCCACCGCCCAGCTCCTGGGCGATCTCGCCGAGGGCCTCGCCGCCCGCGGCCACGAGGTGCACGTGCTCACCAGCCGCTCCATGCGCGCGGGCGGCGCAGACTCGGCCACCCGACGGGGCGTGTCGGTGCACCGCATGCCCACCCGACTGCTCCCCGGAGACCACCTGCCTGCGCGCGCCGTCGCCTTCATCGTCTTCCTCGTCTCCTCACTCTGGCTGCTGTGCCGCTGGCTACGGCCCGGTGACCGCCTCGTCGCCCTCACCGATCCCCCGCTGCTGGGTTTCATCTGCCGCCTGGCCGCGGGCGCCCGACGCGCCCTGCTCTTCCAATGGGTGCAGGACATCCATCCCGAAGTGGCGATCCGGGTGCTCGACGCCCCGCCCTTCGACCTCCCGCTCAAGGCCCTGCTGCCCCTGCGCAACCTCTCCTGGAGGGCCTCCGTCTGCTGCGTGGCCCCCTCGGCCGGCATGGCGGCCCACATCACCCGCATCACCCCAGCCCGCCCCGCCCTGGTCCTGCACAACTGGGCCCCTGCGGGACTCCGCCCGGCCCCCGTCGACGCCGCGCGTCTCTGGCGCGAGACACACGACCTGCAGGACCGCTTCGTGCTCATGTATTCGGGCAACCTCGGCCGCGTGCATGACATGGCGCCCATCGCCGCGCTCCTCTGGCACCTGAACGACTGCCCCTCGGTGCACCTCGTCGTGGTCGGCCGCGGCGCCGGCCTTTCCACCCTGCGCGAGGAATGCGCGAGGAAGGGCGTGCTCGGTCAGGTGACCTTCCTCCCCCCCTGCCCTCGCGAGGAGCTGGCCCTTTCCCTTTCCAGCGCGGACCTCCACCTCGTCACGCTAGCGGCGGGCTGCGAAAACCTCGTCTTCCCCAGCAAGCTCTACGGCATCGCCGCCGTGGGACGCCCCGTGCTCGCCATCGCCCCGGAGGACTCAGACCTGGTCCGCCTCGTGCGCGAGAACGGCCTCGGCCTCTCGGGCCCGGCCTCGTCGGCCGCCTCCCTCGCCCTCGGCGTGAAGGCGCTCATCGAAAGCCCCGCACGCCACGCGACCCACTGCGCCGCCGCCCTGCGTTTCCTGCAGGCAACTGGCGATGCGCGCAGTGCCGTCCTCTTCTGGGAGAGCCTGCTTGCCAGTACCGGTGAGTCTGCACCATGCTCGCCTCCCTGACGCGTCCCGCAAGCAGATGAGCTCACCACGCATTTTCTCGGCCCTGCTGTTCCTCCTGGACGCCGTCCTCCTGGCTGGGGTCTTCACCGCCGCGGCCTGGCTGCGCCACGTGCCCCTCAGCGCGGAATACCTCCAGGGTGTGCTGCCCGTCCCGCTGGCCCTCGTCCTCGCCTGCCTGTATCTGATCGATGGATACAACCGCGAGACCGACATGCTGGGCCAGGACTACGCCAGCCAGCACCTCATCGCCAGCCTGGGGGCCCTGGTCGCCACCCTGCTCGCCACCTACGTCGTCTCCACGGAGTCCACCCCGCTGCAGATCTCCCGCCTCGTCATCGCGGGATCCTTCGCCGCCTTCGCACCGCTCTCCCTGCTCCTGCGCCGCCTCATCCGCCTGCGCATCATCCGCGGCTTCCGCTACCGGGCCCTGGTCTTCATCGGCACGCCCCGCGACTGGGAAAGCTTCCGCGCCGACTGCAAGCGCCACGGCATGCGCCAGCCCCTCTTCTTCGCCCGCATCGAGCAGGCGGCCGGAAAGGACGACAGCGGCGCGCACATCTCGGGAATCCTCGACGAGGTCGAGCGCGGCGGCGTGCGCGTCGAGGCCATCGTCGTGCAGGACTCGGGCGACGCCCTGCCCGACGCCATCGCCGAACGCCTCGTCCGCTGCTTTTTCCGCGGCATTCCCACCTTCACACTCGACCTTTTCCAGCAGGTCTACTGGCGCAAGATCCCCCTCACGCGCCTGCGCCACGCCTGGCTCTTCGAGGAGGGCTTCGACCTCTCGCGCGACCCGGTCTTCGAGCGCCTCAAGCGCCTCACGGACATCTTCCTTTCACTCTTCGGCCTCCTGCTCGCCTCCCCGGTACTGCTCGCCGCCGCCCTGCTCATCTGGCTCGAGGACCGGGGCCCCGTCCTCTTCGCCCAGACCCGCATCGGCCGCAACGAGCGCCCCTTCCGCCTCTACAAGCTGCGCACCATGCGCCAACTCCCCCCCGGCGCCCAGGCAAACCCCTACACGCAGGAGCGCGACCCGCGCATCACCCGCATCGGCCAGTTCCTGCGCAACACCCGCATCGACGAGTTTCCGCAGCTCCTCAACGTCCTGCGCGGCCAGATGAGCCTCATCGGCCCCCGCGCTGAGTGGGACCGCCTCGTCGCCGGCTACCAGCGCGAGATCCCCTGCTACCACTTCCGCCACCTGGTGCGCCCCGGCATCACCGGCTGGGCGCAGGTGAACTACCCCTACGGCGCCAACACCGAGGACACGCGCCGCAAGCTGGAGTACGACCTGTATTACATCCGGCACTACAGCCTGAGGCTCGACGCCTCCATCATTCTCAAGACAATCCACATCATGCTCTTTGGAAAGGGACGCTGACCATGGCCGCCATCAAATCCTACGACTTCATCGCCCTCGGCGCCGGCTCCGCCGGCTTCAACGCCGCCCGCACCGCCGCCTCACTCGGAAAGAGGGTCGCCATCGTCGATGGCGCGCGGGATCTCGGCGGCCTGTGCATCCTGCGCGGCTGCATGCCGTCCAAGACCCTGCTCTGGCCCGCCGAGATCCTGCACCTCGCCCGCAAGGGGGACACCTTC
>JAHFTI010000489.1 GCA_023265535.1 Opitutaceae bacterium | reverse complement strand
CTGCACGGTCCCCAGCTGCCATTCGCGGCCGATGACGTCTCGCACCACGAAGTCGATCTTCGGGCCGTAGAAGGCGGCCTCGCCGGGCTCCTCGGTGAAGGGCACGCCGAGGGTCTTGGCGGCCTCGCGGCAGGCGTTCTCCGCCTTGTCCCAGTTTTCCTTGGTGCCGGTGTACTTGTTGGAGTCGGGATCGCGCAGGCCGACGCGCACGCGGTAGTCCGCCATGCCGAGCGTCGAGAGCACGATCTTCACCAGCGAGAGACAGCCCTGGACCTCGGCGCCGACCTGTTCCTCAGTGCAGAAAAGGTGGGCGTCGTCCTGGGTGAAGCCGCGCACGCGGGTCATGCCGTTGAGCTCGCCGGACTGTTCCCAGCGGTACACCGTGCCGAACTCGGCCAGGCGCAGCGGCAGGTCGCGGTAGCTGTGCGGCTGCGAGGCGTAGATCTTGATGTGGTGCGGACAGTTCATCGGCTTCAGCAGGAAGCCGTCGAGCAGGCTCTCATCGGCCTTGGTGCGCTCGACCGGGATGACCTCCTTGCCGGCGCGGCGGTTGATCTCGCCGCGGAAGCTCTCCGAGACGGCATCGAGGCGCGCCGTCATGTCGGCGCAGCTGCAGCCCTCGGTGGCGATCTGCTGGAGCTGGTCCGGGTCGATGACGGCGGGGAACTGCGACTCCTTGTAGTAGGGGAAGTGGCCGGAGGTCTTGTAGAGTGCGAGCTTGCCGATGTGCGGCGTGAAGACCTGCGAGTAACCCTGCTTGCGCAGCTCCTCGCTGATGAAGTTCTGCAGCTCCTGGCGGATGACCGAGCCGTTCGGCGTCCAGAGGATCAGGCCCTGGCCGACGTCCTCGTCGATGACGAAGAGCTTGAGGTCCTTGCCGAGCTTGCGGTGGTCGCGCAGCTTGGCCTGCTCCTGGCGCTCGAGGTATTGGGCCAGCTCCTCCTTGGTCGGGAAGGCGGTGCCGTAGATGCGCTGCAGCTGCTTGTTCTTCTCGTCGCCGCGGTGGTAGGCGCCGGCGATGCTCAGCAGCTTGAAGGCCTTCACCTGCTTGCTGTAGCGCACGTGCGTGCCGGCGCACAGGTCGATGAACTCGCCGTTCTGGTAGAACGAGATCGCCTCGCCCTGCGGGATGTCCGCCAGGCGGCCGAGCTTGTAGCGCTCCTGGCCGATCTTCTTGATGATCTCGATGGCCTCTTCGCGTGAGACCTCCTTGCGGGTGAAGGACTGGTTCTCGTCGATGACCTTCTTCATCTCCACCTCGAGCTTGGCGAGGTCCTCGGCGGTCAGCTTGTGCTCGAGGTCGACGTCATAGTAGAAGCCGCTCTCGGTCGGGGGACCGATGTCGAGCTTGGCATCGGGGAAGATGCGGAGGAGTGCGGTCGCCAGGATGTGCGAGCACGAGTGGCGGATTTCGTCGAGCGGAGTCATGGCCATGGTTTTGAAAAGGGAGGAGGGTGGGGTCTGTTGTGGAAGCGGGTCCGGCTTTGGGGCGGGCGGTTCGGCATGCGCCGGTCCGCCCGCGTATGACGGGGATTATTTCTTGGCGGGTTCGAGGGAGTAGCCGTCCTTGCGATCGAGCATCGTCCAGCCGGCGGCGGCGATCTCGCCACGCAGGCGGTCGGCGGCGGCGAAGTCCTTGTTTTTCTTGGCGGCCCAGCGCTGCTCGGCGAGGGCGGCCACCTCGGCGGGCGCCTCGGCCTTGGGGGCCGCGGGCGCGTCGAGCTTGAGTCCAAGGGCGTTCATCACGCGGTCGAAGGCTGCCGTATCCACGCTGGCACTACCCTTGTTGATGATGCCGAAGAGGGCGCCCAGGGCGGCGGGGGTGTTGAGGTCGTCGAAGAGCGCGTCGAACACGGGCTTGAAGACCTGCGCATCACCGCCGCCCGCCGGCAGGCTGGCGCGGTAGTGGCGCAGCGTGCCCAGCACCTTCTCGGCGCCGTGCACGGACTCCAGGGTGAAGTTGAGCTGCTTGCGCGGATGTCCGGCGAGCAGCGCGTAACGCAGCGCCATCGGGCTGTGCCCCATCTTCTGGATGTCGGCCAGGGTGTAGAGATTCCCGAGGCTCTTGCTCATCTTCTTGCCGTCAACAAGCAGGTGCTCGCTGTGGTACCAGTGGTGCGCAAAGAGCTTGCCCGTGCAGCATTCGCTCTGGGCGATCTCGTTCTCGTGGTGCGGGAACAGCAGGTCGACGCCGCCGGTGTGCAGGTCGATCGTCTCGCCCAGGTGCTTTCGGCTCATGGCGCTGCACTCGATGTGCCAGCCGGGGCGGCCGCGCCCCCAGGGGCTTTCCCAGGCCACGTCGCCGTCGTCGTCCTTGTGGGCCTTCCACAGGGCGAAATCGCTGCCGTCCTCCTTCTCGTCCGCGTCGGCGGCCGCGGCCTTCAACGCCGCGCCCACCTGCAGCTCGCGTTCCTTCACGCGGGAGAGGCGGCCGTAGTTGTCGAAGGAGCTCACCTTGAAGTACACCGAGCCGTCGGCGGCGCGGTAGGCGTGTCCCTTCTGCTCGAGGATGGAAATGATGTCGATCTGCTCCGGGATGTGTCCGGTGGCGGTGGGCTCCACGTGCGGGCGCAGGCAGTTGAGCGCATCGCAGTCCGCATGGAACTTGTCGGTCCACTCTTTCGTCACGTCGGCCAGCGGACGCTTCTCCTCGCGCGAGCGGCGGATGGTCTTGTCATCCACATCGGTGATGTTGCGCACGTGCTTCACCTTGTCGGCCCCGAGGTCGATCTCCAGCAGTCGGCGCAGCAGGTCGTTCACCACGAAGGTGCGGAAATTGCCGATGTGCGCGGCGGCATAGACGGTCGGTCCGCAATTGTAGAAACGGAACACCCCGTCGGGCTGGCTGGGCTTCAGCTCGCGTGCTTCTCGTGCGATGGAGTCGTGGAGTCGGATCGGCATGTGTCTGTGAAAAGGGTTCCTTGTAGGGGATTTCCCGGGAAACGGAACAGTTTTTTAAGGGGACTTGGCATCTTCCCGCCAGCGCCGGGTCATTCTCCCCCGTGTCCGGGCATTGCCCGCAAGGGGGCGCGGGTGGTGAACGCGTTGAGGCTAGGGGCCCATCGGGCATGGCCATGCCCCTCGCGTCGTGACGTCGGTCAAGTTCGACCGCACGTTCGACGGCATCCCTGGCAAAAACTTGTCGCGGGTCGGCGCATCGCTTGTTCTAGTGGATAAAACGTCACCATGAGCTCCCCTTTCAAGCTGGATCTTGTCCACCGCCCCCGCCGCCTGCGTCGCAACGCCTCCGTACGCGCCCTTGTCGAGGAGACCGTCCTTCGCCCCGCCGATTTCATCGCCCCCCTCTTCGTGGTCGACGGCGACGGCGCCCCCGAGCCCATCGGCTCCATGCCCGGCGTCTCCCGTTTCAACATCCGCGACCTCGTTGGCGAGTGCCAGGAGCTCTCCTCGCTTGGCGTGAAGGCGGTTGCCCTCTTTCCCAAGCTCGACGCCTCCTTCAAGGATGAGAAGGGCACTGCCGCCCTCGCCGCCGACGCCCTGATCCTGCGCGCCGTGCGTGCCGTCAAGCAAGCCGTGCCCGACATGGTCGTCATGACCGACATCGCCCTCGACCCCTACACCTCGCACGGTCACGACGGCCTGCTCACAGCCGACGGCCGCGATGTCGACAACGACGCCACGGTCGAGGTGCTCCGCAAGATGGCGGTGCTGCATGCCCGTGCCGGCGTGGATTTTG
>JAHFTI010000488.1 GCA_023265535.1 Opitutaceae bacterium | reverse complement strand
GCACACCTACGTCTTCACCCCGGGCATCCTGAAGCATTCACCGGAGATCTTCAGTTTCCTTGAAAAGAGCGTGGTGCAGCAGGTCAGCAAACTCTTCCGCGTCGGCCCCGAGCCCGGGGTGGGGGAGGCCTCCGATGACGGCGCCGAGGCCCTCACCAAGATCCTCGTCCTGCCCGCCCTGCCCACCGCCGAACCCTATCGCTCCCAGAGCGTGCAGATGCTCAAGGAACGCGGCGTCGACGGCATTCTCTCCTTCCGCTCCCTGCTCAGCGACCTGATCGATTCCGTCGAGACCAACCGCAGCTACGGCAAGAGCGACACCCTCCAGGTCATCCGCCTGCTCAAGAACTACGACCTGCTCCGCGACCCCCAGATGGACCTCCTCGGCACCCGCCGCCGCACCGAGTAGTGAACGGGGGGGCTGATCCTCTGGGTAGAGTTCAGGTGAATGCGGTGGCAGAATAGAGTGGCTCAGCTGCCGGACCCTGTTCTCATGAGTATGCCCTCCCACCATGGCAATTATCCTCGTGCTCAGCATCGTCGCGCTGGCGGTGTACCTCTTCATCAGCGAGCGCCTTCACGCGAGCGTGGTTGCGATGATCGTGCTGTGCATTCTCATGCTGACAAGTTTGGTGGGGCCCTTTGTGCCAGGCTTCGACCAAGGCCACTGGATCTCGTTGGCAGATTGCACCGCGGGTTTCAGCAACGCGGCGATGCTGAGTGTCGCGGGCATGTTCATTCTGAGTGCGGGTCTGCAGCGCACAGGTGTGATTTCATCGATGGCTTCCTTGCTGCACCGCAAGCTCCGTCATCCCAGCCTGGTGATTGGCGCGACGCTTGCCCTCGCCGCGCTCAGCTCGGCCTTCATCAACAACACCGCGGCCGTGGCAGTCTTCCTTCCCATTCTCATTGCGAGTGGATTGCGCTATGGGGTTGCGCCTTCGCGCCTGCTCATCCCGCTTTCGTATGCGGCGCAGGTCGGCGGCGTGTGCACACTCATCGGCACCTCCACCAACCTCCTCGTCGCTTCGATCGCAGAGCAGGCCGGGTTGAGGGCCTTGGGCATTTTCGAGTTTGCGCCGCTGGGTCTGATACTGACCGGTGTTGCCCTGGCCTATTTCCTCCTCCTTGGTCGCTGGCTACTGCCGGAGCGCGAAGGCAGCGGGCAAGCGGCCAAGGAGTATCAGGTCAGCTCGTATCGTTCAGAATTGCGAGTAGGGGAGGATTCCCTGCTGATCGGCCGCGCCTGCACTCCTGAGTTGCTGCAGGCCTCACGCCCCGCCCGCGTTCTCGCGGTGCGACGCAGGGGCGAACTGCTGCCTGTCGGTCAAGGTGAGGACCCAGTGGCCAAGGCGGGGGACGTAGTGGTGGTGGATTGCGCCGCGGCAGACCTCATCCCGCTTTGCCGCCACTGGAAACTCAAGATTGAAGCGGAGCACAAGTTTGGGGCCCACGGCCAGGCTCCCACCGAGCTGGGCGTCGCTGAACTTACGGTGCCCGCGAGCTCAGACGCCATTGGGCGAACCGTCGCGGAACTCGATCTGCTTGGCCAGCACCGATGTATCGTGGTGGCGTTGCATCAGGCGGCAGCCCCGCTCGCCCAGAATCGACTCGCCAAGACGCCGCTCCGCTCGGGAGATGTGCTGCTCGTCACAGGCACGCAGCGCGCCCTTGAGCGATTGCGCGACGACCGCACTTTTCTTGTCTTGGACAAGGTGAGCGAACCCGCATTGCGTCACCACAAACGTCCGCTTGCGGTGGCCATCTTTGCGTTCTCCATCCTTCTTGCAGCGACCAATGTCGTCCCCATCCTCTTTTCCCTGCTGCTCGGGGCCATCCTGATGGTGGCCACTGGCTGCATGACGATTGAGGAGGGTCTCGAGTCTGTGGATTGGCGCGTGCTGCTGCTGCTGGCGTGCATGATCCCCCTGGGACGCCTCATCGAGATCTCGGGCGTGTCGACGCTGCTTGCCACGCACGCCACCGACCTTGCGCGCCCCTTGGGTGCCTATGGCGCACTGGCGATCATCTACCTGGTGACGGCGGTGCTGACCGAGTTCATGAGCAACAACGCCGCAGCCGTGCTTCTCTCTCCTGTGGCAATAGCCATGGCAAAGTCCCTCGGCATAGACCCCATGCCCATGCTTATTGCGGTATGTTTCGCCGCCTCCACGAGCTTTTGCACGCCAGTCGGCTACCAGACCAATGCGATGGTGCAGAATCCCGGCGGCTACCATTTCAGCGACTACATGCGCGCGGGACTCCCGCTGAACATTCTCTTCCTCATCGTCTCGGTGCTGTGCATCCCGCTCTTCTGGGCATTCTGATCAGCATCTTCCCGTCGCCACAAGAGGCGCCCAAATGCCTGGGTATTCCATTAACTGGGTGCAACCGGGGAATGGATCCTTCTCTTTTCTCTCGCGAGTACGCCCCCCCGTGTTAATTCGCTGGGCAACAAAAGCTGCAATGATTCACCCAACCGCAATCGTCGAGGAAGGTGCCCAGGTGGGCGCCGACTGCGAAATTCATGCCCACGCCATCATCACCCGGCACGCCGTGCTTGGCGACCGCGTCGTGGTCCATCCCTTTGCCGTCGTCGGCGGGGATCCCCAGTACCTGAAGTTCGACCGCGCCACCGCCAGCCAGGTCCGCCTGGGCAACGGCACCGTCATCCGTGAACACGTCACCGTCAACCGCAGCATCCACGCCGGCCAGGCCACGGTCATCGGCGAGAACTGCTTCCTGATGGCCGGCTCCCACGTCGCCCACGACTGCGTGCTCGGCAACAACATCGTCCTCGCCAACCAGGCGCTCATTGCCGGCCACGTCACCATCGGCGACAACACCTTCATCGGTGGCGCCGCCGCCGTCCACCAGTTCGTGCGCATCGGCGAGGGCGTCATGATCGGCGGTCTCTCGCGCATCACCCGCGACCTCGCCCACAACCTGCTCGTCGCCGAGCGCGACGAGGTGTCCGGTCTCAACGTCGTCGGTCTCAAGCGCCGCGGCGTCCCCCGCGAGGCCATCCGCGAGCTCAAGCAGGCCTTCCGCGAAGTCTTCGGCTCCCCGGGCAACATCCGCCTGGTCGCCTCCGAGGCCCTCGCCCGCGCCGACGCCTACAAGACCCCCGAGGCCCGCCGCTTCCTCGAATTCTTCAGCGCAGGCAAACGCAGCTTCGCCCGTCCCTCGCGCACAGCCGGCCACGAGGCCGAGTCAGCGGACTGACCCCATGCTGATCTTCACCTGCGGCGATCCTGCCGGCGTCGGTCCCGAGATCATCGCGGGCTGGCTCCGCGACCATCCCTCCGAGGCCGCCGGCGTGGCCGTGGCCGGTCCGGCCGCCTGGCTTGCCACGCTCCCCCCCTGCGGACGTATCCTTCCCGTGGATACTGACGCCCCCCTGATCCCCGTCCCCGGCCAGCCCACCGAGGCCGGCGCCCGCGTCGCCTGGGCCGCCATGGAGCGCGCCGCCGCCGGTTGCGCCTCGGGGGAGTTCGAGGCGGTCGTCACCGGCCCCGTCAGCAAGGACTGGCTCTCGCGCGTCGGTTACTCCTTCCCCGGCCAGACTGAGTTCTTCGCCGCGCGTTGGGGCGGGGAGCCCACGATGGCCTTCAGCGGCGGCCGCCTGCGCGTCGTCCTGCTCACCTGGCACATCCCGCTGCGCGAGGTGCCTGCCGGCCCTTCAGGTTGAGCACAATGAAAACGAT
>JAHFTI010000053.1 GCA_023265535.1 Opitutaceae bacterium | reverse complement strand
TCAGCCTCATGGGTGGCGTCAACATCGAGCGAAACGAGGCCCGCGCCAGGACCCTCCTGCTCCCCTTGAAGACCTCCGTCGTGGGCACGGGAACGAGCGCCAGGACCTACACCAACTCCGATGCCCGCACCTGGGTCGATAACGACGAATACAGCCAGTACGGCGTCTACACCCGCATCTACCTCGACCAGGAGGACAAGAATTACCAGCCCGCCGGCGAGACCCCGTTCACCATCACCAACCAGCAGACCGGCGTGAGCGAGCAGATCACCCCGAAGTGGATGTATGACACCCGCCGCGTGGACAACAACCGCGACGGCCTGCGCAAGTACAAGTTCTTCCAGACTGCGGCGAATCTCGACCTGCTCAAAAACAAGCTGGTCGTCATCGGTGCCTTCCGTCGCGACTTCACGTACCTGAAGGACAGCCGTGTCATCGTCCCCGGCGACATGCCTGTCGGTTGGGATGGCAACTCGCTCATCTTCCGCCCCGACGCTCCGGCTGACTACTACACCCTGACCTATCTGCCCAAGAATTCCCTGGGACAGGTGACCGGCGCCCTTACGGGAGCGACCTCAGTGCCACGCACGCGTGACACCACCGGCGCCCAGATCCGCCAGGCGCAATATGCCAACGACCGCTTCCAGGATGACTACAACTCACCCGCCCTTTCCTCCGCGGTGAACACCTTCACGGTCGGAACGGTGCTCAACCTGAAGTCCTGGGTGGGCCTGTTTGTCAACAAGAGCAGAACCTTCAGCCTGACCCCTCCCCAGACACAGGTGGATGGAACCCTCAGTCCCTCGACAGCCTCGGAAGGCAAGGACTTCGGCATCCGGTTCAACCTGCCAAATGGCAGGTTGTCAGTCAGCCTCGGCAAATTCACGTCCGATCAGGAACGTGAGTCCTTCAACACCACCGGTGGCTTCGGCTCAGGCGGCAATTTCAAGGATTTCTACAACGCCATCTATGCCGCACCGGTGATTGGCGATCTCAGCCCCACCGGACGCAATGCACATGACATGCCCGCCTTCCCGGACAATGTCTATACCACCCGCACCCGCCACGTGGAAGGATACGAAGCCGACATCACCGCCAACCTGACAAAACACTGGCGCCTGAGCTTCAACGCAGGAAAGACCGAGGGGGTGCAGTCCAACATCGCCGCCGACATCTTCGAGTACGTCGCCAACAACGATGCCATCGCACGCAAGATCCTCGGCGAGGCCGGTGTGCTCATCAGTTCCACGAACGTCGCGAGCATCAATCCTCTGTACAATGATGCCACCCAGATCAACCAGGCCCGTGTGACCACTGCCGTCAACGCATGGAACACCCTCAACAACGTGTGGCTTCCTTCCGTTGGTCCCGGCCCCTCCCTCATCACGGGCTTCAGCAAATACGTCGGAAACATCGCCACGGACTACCGCTTCCACACGGGATGGCTCAAGGGCCTGCGCGTGGGCGCCGGCGTCAACTACCGCGGACCGATGATCCTCGGAAACCGCGGCAGCGACCAGATCGCCGACCCGAACAATCCGCTCCTCGCCATCGACGATCCGACAGTGGGCCAGACCGACTACGTCTATTCGCCCAGGCAGTGGAAGACCGTCGGCAGCCTGTCCTACACCTTCAAGCTGAAGAACCAGCGTTCCATCCAGGTCGATCTCAACATCGACAATGTCATGAATGACCAGGATCTGATCTACAGCACGGCCTTCGGCGGACAGAGCACCACCTACGTTCGCCCGCGCAGCAACATCTCCCAGCAGGGACGTGTAACCGTGCCAGGCCTGTTCTCCTACAGGACACCGCGGAACTACATGCTTTCGGTCAAGATGAACTTCTAACGGGTTAATTGACCATTGTTATGGGGCGCTCGGGCACCCGGGGTTGGGTGCCCGAGCAAATTTTTTCTACTTTGCCATGAACTATCTGCTGAGACTCACACTCCTCACTCTGGCTTCGCTGGGCAGCCTGATCGCCTCGGAAGCTGCGGCGTCCTCCGCCTCCGCGCGCCAGACGCTCTCGCTCAACGGCCGCTGGCGCGTCATCGTCGACCCGTACGACAACGGCTACGTGAACTACCGCCTGGATCGCTTCGACGCGGCGGCCAAGCCGACGGGCGGCTATTTCCTCGACGAGAAGCCGGCCACGCCGAGCGACCTCATCGAGTACAATTTTGACCAGAGTGCGTCCCTGAACGTCCCGGGAGACTGGAATTCCCAGGAGGCCACCCTGTTCTATTACGAGAACACGGTCTGGTACCGCCGTCTCTTCGACTTCCAGTCCAAGGCCGCGGGCATGCGCCAGTTCCTGCGCTTCGGCGGCGCGAACTACGAGGCGGACGTCTACCTCAACGGGAAGAAGCTCGGACGCCACGTCGGCGGCTTCACGCCCTTCGAGTTCGAGGTCACGGGACTGCTCCGCGAGAAGGGCAATTTCCTGGTCGTGCGGGTCAACAGCCAGCGCAAACCCGAGGGGGTCCCCACCGTGAACACGGACTGGTGGAACTATGGCGGCCTCACGCGCGACGTGACGCTCGTTGAAACCCCGGCCACCTTCATCAGCGACTACTCGCTCCAGCTCAAGCGCGGCACCTCGGGCCTCGTCTCCGGCTATGTCCAGCTCGCCGGCGCAACCGGCCCGCAGGCGGTGACCGTGTCGCTCCCCGAGCTCAAGCTCGAGCTGAAGGCCAGCACGGACAAGGACGGCCGCGCGGCCCTGGAATTCCCCCTGCCCCAGGCCACCCTCTGGTCGCCTGAGACGCCCAAACTCTACGAGCTCGTCATCACCAGTGGCGCTGACCAGGTCTCGGAGAAAATCGGCTTTCGCACCATCGAGACGCGCGGTTCGGACATCCTGCTCAACGGCAAGTCCGTCTTCCTGCGCGGCATCAGCCTGCACGAGGAGAACCCGCTGCGCGGCGGGCGCGTGACAACGCCCGACGAGGCGCGCCTGCTCCTGGGCTGGGCCAAGGACCTTGGCTGCAATTTTGTCCGCCTCGCCCACTACCCTCACAACGAGTACATGGCGCGGGCGGCCGACGAACTCGGGCTGCTGCTCTGGGAGGAGGTCCCCGTGTATTGGACCATCCACTGGAATGATCCCTCCACCTATGCGAACGCCGCCAACCAGCTGACGGAGCTGATCAACCGCGACCGCAACCGCGCCAGCGTCATCATCTGGTCCATGGCCAACGAGACCCCGGTCTCGGCGGCGCGCACCGACTTCCTCAAGCGCCTCGTCTCCCTCACCCGAAAACTCGATCCGTCTCGCCTCATCTCTGCCGCGATGGAACGCCATTCGCCAACCGAGGACCCTAAGACCAGCATCGTCGAGGACCCTCTCGCCGAGGTGACCGACCTCGTCAGTTTCAACCAATACATCGGCTGGTATGTCGGCACCCCCGACGACTGTCCGAAGGTGACCTGGAAGGTGCCCTACGACAAGCCGGTCCTCATCAGCGAATTCGGCGGGGACGCGCTGCAGGGCCTGCACGGTGACAGGCGCACGCGTTTCACCGAGGAGTATCAGGCCGACCTCTACAGGCAGACCCTTCCCATGCTGGAGAAAATCCCGCAGCTGCGCGGCATGACGCCCTGGATCCTGTGCGACTTCCGCTCCCCGCGGCGCGCCCTGCCGAACATCCAGGACGGCTGGAACCGCAAGGGCCTCATCGGCCAGAACGGCACGCGCAAGCAGGCCTTCTACATCCTCCAGGAATTCTACGCGCGCAAGGCTTCCGCTCCTTGAGCAGGTCTTGGGCACTCCCTGCGCAGGACCGGACACCCGAAGGATCCGCGCGGCGCTCGCCGCGCAGTTCCTGAAGGCCGGCAAATGCAGCAAGATTTGCAGAGACATTGCCGGACCCGAGCACCCTGAAGGGGCGGGTCCGGCTTTTTGTTGCCACCCCCCAAACGGGTAGTAGCGCTACAGGGCAAAACTGATATAATCCGACATTTCCCCCGTTGCGTTGCCCACCCAGAACGCCTGCCCCCCCGGGCTGAGAGCCACCACTCCCCTGACCCGCACGTCCGCCACCATACGGCCGCTGCACTCCACCAGACTTTTCCACCACCATGACCTGCCTGCCCAAGTCGCACGCCGGGTGCGCCGCCTTTGTCCTTTGGGCCGCCTCGGCTTTGCTCCCAACCACCAGCTTCGGCGCCTCGCCCGCCTGGCTCACCGCCCATGACCCCGAGATCAGGGAACTCGTCGCGCGCATGACCCTGGAGGAGAAGGCCGGCCAGATGACCCAGCCGAATATCGGCGCCCTCAAGGACCTCTCGGACATCACGAAATACTCGCTCGGCTCAGTCCTGAGCGGAGGCAGCACCGACCCCAAGACGGGCAACCGACGCACCGATTGGGCGCAACTCGTCGAGGACTGCCAGGCGCGCACCACCACGACACGCCTCGCCATTCCACTGCTTTACGGCATCGACGCCGTGCACGGTCACAACAACGTCCTCGGGGCGGTCATTTTTCCGCACAACATCGGGCTGGGCTGCACGCGCAATCCCGCGCTCGTCGAGGAAATCAGCCGCCTCACTGCCAGGGAAATCCGCGCCACCGGCATGCAATGGGCCTTCGCCCCGTGCCTCGCCGTGCCGAGGGACATCCGCTGGGGACGCACCTACGAGGGCTACTCGGAGGACCCGGCGATCGTCGCCTCCTTCGCGGCGGCGGCGGTGCGCGGCCTCCAGGGCGATGCCCTGCAGGGCCCCTTCTCCGTGCTGGCCTGCGCCAAGCATTTCATCGCGGACGGTGGCACCAGCTACGTCGGAGCCAACGGCCGCGCGGGCCTCGACCAAGGCGACGTGAAGGTCGACGAAGCCACCCTGAGAGCCGTGCACATGACCGGGTACCCGGCCGCCATCGACGCGGGCGTCGGCACAATCATGCCCTCCTTCAGCAGCTGGAATGGCGTGAAATGCTCCGCGAGCAGGTTCCTCCTGACCGACCTTCTCAAAAAGGAGCTCGGCTTCGAGGGCTTCCTGATCTCCGACTACAACGCGATCGACCAGATCATTCCGGCGGCCAAGCAGGACTCCACGCTGGATAGCAACAACGCCTTCGGCCAGGTGAAGACCCTGCACTACAAGAAGTGCATCGAGATCTCGATCAACGCAGGCATGGACATGGTCATGCTGACGCAGCGCTACCCCGAGTACATCAGGTCGCTCGTCGAGTTGGTGAACGAGGGCAGGATCCCGATGTCGCGTATCGATGATGCGGTTACACGCATCCTGCGCGTGAAGTACGCGCAGGGGCTCGTGGCCGGCAAGGCCACGGCGGCGATCGCGCCCGAGGCGGTGGACTCCTTTGGCTCCGCGGGGCACAGGGCCGTGGCGCGCAGGGCCGTGCGTGAGTCCGTCGTGCTGCTCAAGAACACGGGCGGGGTGCTTCCGCTGAAGGCAGGAAACACGCGCATCCATGTGGCGGGCCGCGGAGCTGATGATCTCGGCATGCAATGCGGCGGCTGGACCATCGACTGGCAGGGCAAGCTTGGCGAGGTCACGCCGGGCGGCACCACGCTGCTCGCCGCATTGCGCCAGCGCACGGCCGGCACGCGCGAAATCAGCAGCTCGCGGGACGGCTCCGGTGCGGCCGGCGCGGCTGTGGGCATCGTGGTGATCGGCGAAACTCCCTATGCCGAGGGCAAGGGCGACCGCATGGACCTCAGCCTGTCGAAGGAAGACACCGAGGCGGTGACCAACATGAAGGCGGCCGGAATCCCGGTGGTCGTGGTGGTCCTTTCCGGACGTCCGCTCATCCTCGGCGACGTGGCCACCCAGGCGGACGCGCTCGTGGCAGCCTGGCTGCCTGGCACAGAGGGCGGCGGCGTGATCGACGTCCTGTGCGGCGATGCGCAGCCGACCGGAAAACTTTCCTTCTCCTGGCCTCGCTCGATGGACCAACTCCCCCTCGGCCACGGGCGGGACGCATACGACTCCCCCCTCTTCCCCCTCGGCTTCGGACTGAACTACCCAACACAACCCACCCCATGAACCAACCCACCACGCGGCGTCACTTCCTTGGAAGCACCACCCTGCTGGGCCTTGCAGTCGCCTCGGGGCTCGCGAGCTCGTCCACACAGGCAGCTGTCGCGCCGGTCCCGCGTGTGGGGCGCAGCAGGCTGCGCACCTCGCTCAATGCCTACTCCTTCCTGGAGCAGCTCAATGCCAACGCGAAGGACAAATCCAAGGGAATCGACCTCTTCGGCGTCTGCGACTTCTGCGCCCGGACAGGCTTCGATGGCGTCGATCTCACGGGATACTTCTTTCCAGGCTACCCGCAGGCACCCGAGGACAGCTATCTGGTCGCGTTGAAACGCCACGCCTTCAACCTCGGCCTGGGCATCAGCGGCACGGGGGTGCGCAACGACTTCACCGCTGCGGACCCCAAGGTGCGTGCGGAGGGCGTGCAGCGCCTGAAGACCTGGATCGAGGTGGCTGCGAAACTCGGCGCACCGACCGTGCGCGCCTTCGCCGACTCCCAGGCCCCCTTCAAGACTTGGCACGAGGCTTCGAACCAGGCGCCCCGCGCTGTCGTCGAGGCATACCTTGCGGACGCCCTGAGGCAATGCGCGGAACACGGTAAGCGCTTCGGCGTGATCGTGGCCGTGCAGAACCACGGCGACTTCATCAGCAGCGGACGCGAGCACCTCGACCTCCTCAACCGCGTGGATCATGAATGGTGTGCTGCCCTGGTGGATACAGGCAAATACCTCACCGCCGACCCTTACGAGGACATCGCGCTGGTCGCTCCCTACGCGGTCAACTGGCAGATCAAGGAAACCACGCGGAGCGACCTGGCCTCGCCACGGATCGACATGGAGAGGCTGGTGCGGATCATCCGCCAGTCCGGGTACAGCGGTTACCTTCCCATCGAGACACTGGCCATGCGGAGGCCCGACTACGACACCCGCGTCGAGGCCACCCAGATGCTGGCCCAGCTTCGGACCGCTCTGGCGGCCACCGAGCCAAGGATGTAGTGAAATCCCACTACAGGGCTCCCCTGAGGCTGCCCGTCCTCCCCCCTCTCATCCCCGTTGCCATCACAGGCCGTTTTCCCGCCCTCCCTTACCTTGAAGCCCATGCAAACAAGCACCCCAAAGCTGAAAATTGTCGCGCCGCTCTCCGGCGTGCTGGTCCCCCTCGAGCAGGTGCCCGATCCGGTGTTCGCCCAGCGGATGGTGGGTGACGGCGTCTCCATCGATCCCCTGTCCAGCGAGCTGCTCTCGCCGATCGACGGCACGGTCTCCCAGCTGCACGAGTCGCGTCATGCCGTGGCCGTGACGGGGCCCGAGGGTCACGAGATCCTGGTCCACATCGGTGTCGACACCGTGGGCCTGCGCGGCGCGGGCTTCACCGCCCTGGTGAAAAAGGGCGAGCGCGTGAAAACCGGCCAGCCTCTCCTCCGCTTCGACCAGGACCTGGTCGGACACAAGGCCAGGAGCCTGCTCACGCAGGTCCTGCTGGCCAACTCCGAGAACTACCTTCTCTCCGCGGTGCGCGGCGGAATGGTGACGGCGGGTGTCGAGGTGCTCTTCGAAGTGGAAAAGGCCGCGCCTGGTGCCGCTGCCTTCACCCAGGCTGGCAGCAGCGCCGGCACGCAGGAGACCGCCGTCTCCGGGCCCGTGGTCCTGCGCAACGCACTCGGCCTGCACGCGCGCCCGGCGGCGGTGCTCGCGGGCAAGGCAAAGCAGCTCCTCTCGGAAATCTGGCTCGTGCGCGGAGCGGAGGAGGTCAACGCCAAGTCGATGGTCGCCATCATGGGCCTCTCCACGCGCTTCGGTGACACCGTGCAGGTGAAGGCCAGCGGTCCCGACGCGAAGGACGCCGTCTTCATGCTGGAAGCCCTGCTGAAGGAGGGCTGCGGGGAGGCTCTCGCGGACAAGGCGGCCGAAATGCCCGCCAAGCAGGTAACAAAGCCTGGCAAGGCAGCCGGTAACGGTCGGTTCGTGGGTGAGTGCGCCTCGCCCGGCCTCGTCCTGGGAACCCTTGTGCTCCACAGGGGCGAGGAGTTCGAGGTCGTCGAGAAGGCCCCTGACGCGGCCGCCGAGCGCGCCCGTCTGAAGGCGGCGCTCTTCGGCGCCGGCAACGAGCTTTCCGACCCGGCCAAGGGAGCGGGGGAGGCCGGGAAAATCCGCGCCGCCCACAGGGAACTCCTGAACGATCCCCATCTCCTCGAGGCCAGCCTGCGCGGCATCGAGGCGGGCGAGAGTGCCGCCTTTGCCTGGCTGGCGGCCTTCACAGAGCAGGCCGGCCTGCTCCAGCGACTCGACAATCCCGCGCTGCAGGAACGCGCCGTGGACATACGCGACGTCGGACGCCGCGTGCTGCGCCTCCTCTGCGGAGGCAGCTCCAGGAAGAGCTTCCTTCCGGCGAAGTCCATCCTGCTAGCGGAGGAAATCACTCCTTCCGAATTCGGGGAGCTCGATGCCGAGAACCTCGCCGGGCTCTGCCTGGTGAAGGGCGGCGTCAGCGGCCATGTCGCCATCCTCGCCAAGGCCATGGGCCTTCCCTTCGTCTGCGGCATGCCCGCGGACCTGCTCCTTCTGCCCGAGGGCGGCGCCGCCATCCTCGACGCGGACGCCGGGCTGCTCAATCCCAGGCCCAGCGAGGCGGAGATCACCGACCTGCGCGTGCGGCTCAACCAACTCGAGGCCAGCCGCCGCCAGGACCTCTCGTCGGCGCATGAGCCCGCGCTCACCAGCGACGGTCATCGTGTCGAGGTCGTCGCCAATGTCCGCCATGCCGGGGACATCACGAAGGCCCTCGCGCAGGGCGCCGAGGGGGTCGGCCTGCTTCGCTCGGAATTCCTCTTCGAGGGACGCAGCGAGCCCCCCCTGGAGGAGGACCACCTGGAGGCGGCCCTGGCAGCCGCCAGGGCACTGGGCAAGGAACGCCCGCTGGTCATTCGCACCCTCGACGTCGGCGGGGACAAGGCACCCTCCTACCTGCCGCTCCCCCACGAGGAGAACCCCTTCCTGGGCGTGAGGGGCATCCGCGTGAGCCTCGAGCGGCCGGAACTCTTCCGCGCACAATTGCGGGGCCTCCTGCGCGCCGCCTCCGAGTGCAACCTGCACATCATGTTCCCGATGATCTCCACGGTCTCCGAATTCCGGCAGGCTAAGGCCATCGCCGAGGAGGAGATGCAGGCCACGGGCCAGCGCGCCAAGATCGGCGTCATGATCGAGGTGCCCTCGGCGGCGCTCATGGCCGACGCGCTCGCGAGGGAGGCGGACTTCTTCTCCATCGGCACCAACGACCTGATGCAGTACGTGCTCGCCATGGACCGCGGCCATGCGCGCCTCGCCAAGGTCGCCGACACCCTCGAGCCCGCCGTGCTACGGATGATCGGCATGGCTGTCGAGGCCGCACACCGGCACGGCAAATGGGTGGGAGTCTGCGGCGGCGCCGCCTCCGATCCCAAGGCGGTCCCGCTCCTGCTCGGGCTCGGCGTCGACGAACTCTCCGTATCCCCCGTGGCAATACCCGCCATCAAGGCGCAGGTCCGCGGCCTTTCCCTGGCGGCCTGCCGCATCCTCGCCGAAAGCGCCCTCGCGCTGGCCACCGCGGCCGAGGTGCGCGCCCTCTGCGACAACCTGTATCCGAAAGCCTGATACTAGACGGCCCTGACAGGCCTTCCCGTTCCGCCGGGCCGCCCCTGCTCACCACCTTCCCACCACGTCCCCCCCCCTTCCTGCTCCCTTCCCTTTTCCAACCCTCGTCAGCTTCCTCCTATGTTCTCCCAATCGTTCGCCCTCCTCCAAAAGATGGGCAAGGCCATGATGATCCCGGTCGCGGTGCTCCCCGTGGCCGGCCTCCTGCTCGGGCTCGGCGCCGCGGGCTTCCCCTGGATTCCAGAAGTGGTGTCCGCCCTCATGAAAAACTCCGGTGACGTGATCTTCGGCAACCTGCCGCTGATCTTCGCCGTCGGTGTCGCGCTCGGCTTCACCGAGAACGACGGCGTGGCCGCCATCGCGGCGACCATCGGCCACCTGGTGCTCACCGCCACGCTAGGCGTGATGGCGGTAGTCTGGGGCATTCCCACCAAGCTCATCATGGGCATCCCCTCGATGCAGACCGGTGTGTTCGGCGGCATCCTGGCGGGCGGCCTCGCTGCGCTCCTCTTCAACCGCTACTACAGGATCCAGCTCCCGCAGTACCTCGGCTTCTTTGCGGGCAAGCGTTTCGTGCCCATCGTCACCGCGCTGGCCTCGATCGTGCTCGGCGTGTTGCTCTCGGTCGTCTGGCCCCCCGTGCAGACGGGCATCGCCCAGTTCTCGCACTGGGCCGCGGTGAGCGACCCGCGCACGGCAGCCACGGTGTACGGCTTCGTCGAGCGTCTGCTCATCCCCTTCGGCCTGCACCACATCTGGAACGTGCCCTTCTTCTTCGAGATGGGTTCCTACACCGACGCGGCGGGCAAGGTGGTCAGCGGCGACATCAACCGCTTCTTTGCCGGCGACCAGACGGCCGGCGTGCTCGCGGGCGCCTTCCTCTTCAAGATGTTCGGCCTCCCCGCGGCGGCCATGGCCATCTGGCGCAGCGCCCGCCCCGAGAACCGCGCACGCGTCGGCGGCATCATGATCTCGGCCGCCCTCACCTCCTTCCTGACGGGCATCACCGAGCCGATCGAGTTCTCCTTCATGTTCATCGCCCCGGTGCTCTACGTCGTGCACGCCGTGCTCGCCGCCTCGGCCCAGTTCGTGAGCAACACGCTGAACATGCACATGGGCTTCACCTTCTCCCAGGGCGGCATCGACTTCGTGATGTTCAACCTGCTCGGGAAAAACGCCATCGGCGCCTGGTACGTCTTCATCCTCGGCCCGCTGTATGCGGGAATCTACTACACGACCTTCGCCTGGGTGATCCGCCGCTTCAACCTGAAGACTCCCGGCCGTGAGCTCGAGGCCGAGTCCGGCCCCGCGACAGGCACCAGCCAGGGAGCCTTCGGCAAGGCCCTCGACCTCGTGCGCGCCTTTGGCGGCAGGGGCAATATCGTCAGCCTGGACGCCTGCATCACCCGGCTGCGCGTGGGCGTGCGCGACCAGGCCAGGGTCAGCACCCAGAGGCTCAAGGAGCTCGGCGCCAGCGGCGTCCTCGTGGTGGGTGACGGCCTACAGGCCATTTTCGGGCCCGTCTCGGAGAACCTGAAGACGGACATGCAGGAATACCTCAAGGGCGCGGGCCCGGAGGCCGACGAGGCCTACTCCGCAGTCCAGCCCGCCCCGGTGGCCCCGGTCGCGGCCCCCAGGCCCATGGCCGCGTCGGCAGGCCCGGCATTCCCGGTGGCGCAGCTGCTTGCCGCCCTCGGCGGCCGAGGCAACCTGCGCAAGGCGGAGTCCATCGCCCACACCCGTGTGCGTGTCGAGCTGGCTGACGTCAAGGGCCTGGACCGCTCCGCCCTCACTGCCTGCGGCGTGATCGGCCTGGTGGAGGTCTCTGCCACCACCCTGCACCTGATCATCGGTGAGCAGGCCAACGGCATCGCCCAGGAATTGCAGGGCCAGGGCGGCAAGGCCTGAGCCCCGCCCCTCGCCATCCGGCCTCCGCGGGCGCAGCGCCCCGGAGGTCCGTTGAAACACACACGCCCTTCCCGGCTGCGCACCACGCGGCTGGGAAGGGCGTTGTTTTTGCCCGGGGGGCCGGTTTACTCCTCGGCAGGCAGGCCCTTGTCGCGCGTTTCAGGGAGAAACGGGAGAGCCACCAGCCCGAGCAGCAGCACAAGCGAGACCCACAGGCCCGCGCTGCGGAAGCCCTCGATGTCACCGCCCAGCTTGCGCGTCAGCACGCCGATCGTGAAGGGGGCCGTGGCGGCGAAGAGGCGCCCGAAATTGTAGCAGAAGCTGGTTCCCGTGCTGCGAAGGCTCGTGGGGAAGAGCTCCGGGAGGTAGATCGCATACACGCAGAAAACGGAGAGCTGGCCGAAGCCCATGAGCGGGATCATCCAGTAGACCTGCGTGAGTTGTCTCAGGGAAGTGAATACAAGCACCGTGGTCAGGAAGGACAGCAGCAGGGCGGCCACGAAGGCGGGCTTGCGCCCGAAACGGCGCGCCACGCGGGCCATGACGACCATGCCGAGGAATCCGCCCGCATTCTGCAGCAGCAGGGCGAGGGAGGCATGGAAGGACTTTTCGCTGGCGAGCATGGCAGGGCTGAGCCCCAGCGGCGAAAGCTCCTGCTCCACGATGGATCGCACGATCTTGGGGTGGAAGTTTCCTATGCCCCAGAGGCCGATGATGCCTGCGCCGCACAGCAGCAGACCGAGCCAGGCATGCCTTCTCCAGCGGGGATGGGTGAGCAGCACCGAGTAGGAGCCGAACTTGATTCCCTGGCGCACCCCCTCCTCGCGGGCCTTGAGCCAGCTCTCCGGCTCCTTGAGCCGTGCAAAGAGGAGCAGGCTGAGGAAGGCGGGTGCCGAGCCGACCAGGAACATCACCTGCCAGGCTGCCAGCCCGAACGGCAGGGGGCCGCGTGCCGAGAGCAGTCCCAGCCCCATGCCAAGCAGGCCGGCGGCGATGTTGCCCCAGAGCGAAAGCCCCTGAAGCAGGCCGAGCGCAGGGGCCCGCGCACGTTCGGGGGCGGTGTCGGCGATGAGCGCCACGGCCAGGCCGAAGACGCCGCCGACGCCGAGGCCGGTGATCAGGCGGTACAGGCTGAAATCCCAGAAGCCTGTGGAAAACGCGCTGAGCCCCGTGCAGAGCGAGTACAGCAGCACGCACAGCGTGAGCATGCGCGCCCTCCCGTGGCGGTCACCCAGGGCCCCGAAGGTCAGGCCGCCCACGGCCCACCCCACGAGGAAGAAGGAGGTGGTGTAGGGCGCGTACTCCATGGCGAGGGCGGGATTCCCCAGGAGCCCCTCCATGGCGGCATCGCGCGCCAGGTTGAAAAGCTGCTGGTCCAGCGAGTCGAACAGCCACGCAAGGGAGGCGGCGCAATAGACAAACCACTGGTTCCGGTCGAGGAGACGCCACCAGGGTGCTTCGGGGACTTGTGTGTTCATAATTTGGATACGCCGGAGAGGGGACGGCAAAGGAGGGCCTCGCAGTCGGCGCCATCGGGCTCCACCCAGGTGGCGCCTGCGGCCGCCGCACACAGGCAGGCGGAACCGCGGACAAGGGCCGTGGAACTCTCGGCCGCCCTGAGCCTGCTGGAACCGAGGGTCTGGATGACCAGCGTGCAGCGGTCGTCATGGGGCAGCGCCATCGGCCTGCGGCCGCGGTAACGCAGGAGCTCGAAGCAGCGCGTCTGTGCACCGCCCACGAGCCGGTCGAGTTCCCAGCCGGGACCCGAGGCCACGCGCACCGGGGCGATCAGCGAACGCTCGCGCACCGCCTCGGGCGAATAGGCCGTGTAGTCGAACACCTCCAGGCAGAAGTCGAGGTCGCGCCCCGGAGGAATTGTATTTCG
>JAHFTI010000052.1 GCA_023265535.1 Opitutaceae bacterium | reverse complement strand
CCGCGTCATGAAGGAGACCCCCGAGGTCGCCTCCGTCGCCGGCAAGCTCGGCCGCTTCGAGTCCGCCACCGACCCCGCCCCCGTCGAGATGATCGAGACCACGATCATGCTCCGCCCGCCCTCGGAGTGGCGTTCCGGCATGACCAAGCAGAAGATCATCGACGAGCTCCAGCAGAAGCTCACCCGCGTGCCCGGCTACGCCCCCGGTTTCCTGCAGCCCATCGAGAACCGCATCCTGATGCTCTCGACCGGCATCCGCGCCCAGCTGGGCGTGAAGATCTTCGGCGACAACCTCGATCAGCTCCAGGCCAAGGCCTTCGAGCTCGCGGCGCTCATGGAGCAGGTCCCCGGCGCCACCGGCGTCGCTCCCTCGCGGGTCCAGGGCAAGCCCTACCTCGAGATCACCGTGGACCGCACGGCGCTGGCCCGCTACGGACTCTCCGCCGCGGACGTCATGGAAGTCGCCGAGACAGGCCTGGGCGGCAAGACGGTCGGCACGACGATCCACGGCCGCGAACGCTGGCCGCTGCAGCTGCGCCTGTCGGCGGCAGACCGCGCCGACCTCTCGCGCATCGAGTCCATCCCCCTGGCACGCAAGGACGGCGGCTTTGTCCCCCTCGGCCAGGTGGCGCGCGTGGCGCGCGTCGAGGGCCCCAACGAGATCGCCAGCGAGAACGGCCGCCTGCGTGTCTTTGTGCAGGCCAACGTGCAGGACCGCGACCTCGGCGGCTTCGTCGACGACGTGAAGGCGCGCGTGGAGCGCAGCCTGCGCCTCGACCCCGGAATGACCATCGAGTACTCAGGCCAGTACGAGAACCAGCTGCGCGCCCGCCAGACGCTCCAGCTGATCATGCCCATCGTGCTCGTGATCATCTTTGTCGTGCTCTACATCACCTTCCGCAGCCTCGCCGAGGCGGCGCACGTGATCCTGGCGGTGCCCTTCGCCCTCACGGGCGGCGTGCTGCTGCAGGCGGCGCTCGGCTTCAACTTCAGCGTGGCGGTGTGGGTGGGCTACATCGCCCTCTTCGGCACCGCGATCCAGACGGGCGTCGTGATGGTGATCTACCTGGAGGAGGCCATCCTGCGCAAACGCGCCCTCAAGGCGGGTGCCGACCCGGAGGCGGCCGTCGAGGCAGACGAGGCCGTGCGCGCTTCCTGGCCTGCCCTCACCGACGGGGAACTCCTCGAGGCCGTGAAGGCGGGGGCGCGCCTGCGCCTGCGCCCGAAGGTCATGACCGTGGCCACCACCATCGCGGGCCTCATCCCGATCTTCTGGAGCACGCGCACGGGCGCCGAGGTCATGCAGCCGCTGGCGGCCCCCGTGGTCGGGGGCATGCTCAGCAGCCTGGTCCACATCCTCGTGGTGACGCCTGTGATCTTTTACTGGATACGCCGCGGGGGAGCCCGCACTCAGCCCTTGTAACCGAGGGCGCGGGCCACGGCGGAATTAGTGATCTCGCCGTGGCGCGTGTTGATGCCGCGCGCGAGACCGCGATGGGCCTCCAGCGCAGCCTGCACGCCCTTTTCGGCGAGCAGGACGACAAAGGGTTCGGTGGCCTGCGTGAGGCCCATGGTCGAAGTGTGGCCGACGAGCGCCGGCATGTTCGGCACGGCATAGTGCACCACACCGTGCTCGGTGTACACCGGCTCATGGTGAGAGGTGGGACGGATCGTCTCCACGCAGCCGCCCTGGTCGATTGCGATGTCGACGATGACGGAGCCGGGACGCATGGTGGACACCATGTGTCGGGAGACCACCATGGGGGCGCGCGCGCCCGGAATCAGCACCGCACCCACCAGCAGGTCGGCCTGGGCCACGGCCTGCTCCACGTTGGCGGGATTGGCCACGAGAGTGACCACCTGGCCGCGGTACTCCTCGTCGATGAGCTCGAGCTTGCGGGTGTCCAGGTCGAGGATCGTCACCTGCGCGCCCATGCCCACGGCCATGCGGCAGGCATGTGCACCGGAATTGCCCGCTCCGATGATCGTCACGCGGCCGGGCATCGTTCCCGGGATGCCGCCGAGCAGCACGCCCGAACCGCCGTTTTGCGATTGCAGGAAATAGGCGCCGATCTGGATCGAGAGACGGCCGGCGATCTGGGACATCGGCTTGAGCAGGGGCAGGCTTCCATCGGCGGCCTCGACCGTCTCATAGGCGATGCCGAGGATGCGTTTCTTGAGAAGTGCCTTTGCCAACTCGGGCGCTGCGGCGAGATGCAGGTAGGTGAAGAGTGTCTGGTTGCGCTGCATGCGCGAGAACTCGGCCTCGAGGGGTTCCTTGACCTTGAGGATCATGTCCGCCTCCCCCCACACCTGCTTCGGGGTCTTGACGAGGGAGGCGCCTGCCGCCTCGTACTCCGCGTCGGTGAAGCCGGCCGAACGGCCCGCCCCTCGTTCCAGCAAAACCTCCGCACCCAGGCGCGTGCAGCGCCGGCACAGGGCGGGACTCATCGAGACCCGCGTTTCACCGTTTTTGATTTCCTTGGGAACGCCAATTTTCATGAGGGCAGGATAACGGTGAAGCCTCCGCCCTCAACCAAGTGTCAATAAGCGGTTTTGCGCTTGCACCCCCCAACAAAACCACCCTCCGACATCCGACATCCGACATCCGACATCCGACATCCGACATCCGACATCCGACATCCGACATCCGACATCACTCATTCCTCATCCGCGGCTCCTTCTCGCGCGCTCCGGCCCCGAAAACTTGCGCAGGTACTTCAGGGCCACCTCAAAATCCTCGGGAAGCGGAGCGGTGATCGTGACGGGCTCACGTGTGCCGGGGTGATTGAAGCCAAGCGAGGAGGCGTGCAGGGCGAGGCGGCGGATGAGGGGCTTCTCGTCGTCGCGGCCCTTGTACCCACGCTTGAGACCGGACAGCAGGAGCTTCTCCTCCGGATCACCGTAATAGGGGTCATTCAGCAGCGGGGCTCCGGCGCCGGCCAGGTGCACGCGCAACTGGTGATGGCGCCCCGTGATCAGGCGCCCCTCGACCAGGGCGAGCGTGCGAAAGCGCTCCAAGGTGCGGAATTCGCTCAGGCACACCTTGCCGCCCTTGCGCCGGAAGACCTGCATGAAACCCTTGTTGACCGGATCGTCGTCCATGCCCAGGTCCATCGGGAAGCTGTCCGGCAGGCGCCCCAGCTCGTCACGGGCCACATCGAAGGGGAAGGCGCAGCGTTCCTTGGGAAGCACCACGCACAGGGCCAGGAACAGCCGTTCGGCGGTCTTGGACTGGAACTGGCCGCTCACAATATCCATGGCCTGCTTGGATTTGGCACACAGAAACACTCCACTCGCCTCGGGATCGAGCCGATGCACAGCGCCTACGTTGCGTCCATGAACCGCCTGCACCTGCTCAATGAGGGACTCCCCCGCTGCAGCCCCGCGCTCAGCGGTGCCGGGCATGCCGCTGGGCTTGTCAAAGGCGATGAGGAACTCGTCCTCGTGAAGAATCGGTGGAAGGGCCATCCCCTACTCCTTGCCCCATCCGGCCCCCAAGGCCAAACATGAAAACACCCGGGGTGCACGCTTTGTCATTGGCTAGGGGCGGCGAAGCTTCCACGCTTTACGCAAGGACGCACACATGAGCCTGTTCACCCGTTTTGTCCGAGATGCAGGAGCACGGCTTGCCGCTTCAGGCCTGGCGACGCGCCTGCTGAGGGAAAACGGGGACCCCAAGGCCCAGGCACAGGTGCTCGAACGCCTCCTGGAGCGCTTCGCCCAGACGGATTACGGCCGCGTGCACAGGCTGGAACCCAAGCTGGGGCATGACGACTTTGTGAAACGCGTCCCGGTCATGACGCATGAAGCCCTGGCCCCCTACCTCGTCAGGCTGGAGCACGGAGGTGAGAACCTGCTGTGGCCCCAGCCCTGCGAGGCCCTGCTGGGCGAACTTGCGGCCCCCGGCGAGGCACAGCGACGTTACCCGCTGACGGCCGCCTCCCGCCAGGCCTTCCGCCATGCCTGGCGCAGCGCCCTCTTTGCCGGAAGCCTGCACAAGATCCCCGCCGTCCATTTCGGGCGCCCCGCACTCGCCATCGGACTGACACCCCAGTGTCTCAGCTCCCCCGGTAGCCCCCCCGCCGACCTGCGCAGCCTGGTGGCGCACTGCTTCCTTTCCCACCAGGACCTGGCGTCACTCCCCCTTCCCGGACCGGGCGACACAAAGTCGCCGCAGGGCCCCGCCGCGGAACTGCTGCTCCTCGAAGACCCGCTCTGGCTGGCGACCCTTTTCCCCGACCCGCTGATCGGCACGGACTCCGGCACCATGCTGGCCCAGCGCCCCGACTGGACACGCGGGCTGCGTGTGGCTGTGGGGTACCGCCAGACCATGCAGGGCATGTCGGACCAGGCCCGCCTGCTGCTGGGGCACCCGGTGCGCGTTCACGAGGTCTTCGCCACGGAGTTCGGAGTGGTCGCCACGCAGACCGAGGATCCCAACAACGGCCTGCGCCTGCTCACGGACGCGGGGCTCTACTACGAATTCGTGCCGGTGGCCGACTACGACCCCGCACACCCCGACCGGCTCTCCATTAAGGCGGTCCCCTGCGGGCAGGTCACCCAGGGTGCCAGCTACGTGCTCGTGGTGAGCAGCCCGGCCGGCCTGTGCCGGCAGGACACCGATGAGCGCGTGCGCTGCGTGTCCACACACCCGCTGCGCATCGTGCCCGAGGGACGCCAGTCCCGCACCCTTTCAGTCGCCGGCGAGCAGCTCACCGAGCGGGACGCCTTCGACGCCGTGGCGCATTGCTGCGACCAGCACGGCTGGGCGATCGTCCACCTGCACGTGGCCCCCCTCCCCAGGTCCGCCGAGCGCCGCGCGCCCGCGCACGAGTGGTGGATCGAGCTCAAGCCGGGCAGCCGCCAGACGCCCACGGGGCCCCTCATCAGCACCATGCTCGACGAGCAGCTCCGCAGGCAGTCACCCGCCTACGAGGCCCTGCGCCGCAATGCGGTGCTCGACGAGCCCGTGGTCCGCCTGGTCATCCCCGGCGTATTCAAACAGTGGCTACAGACGAACGGCCTGCTCGACACGCGCTTCTGCCTCCCGCGCTGCCTGCGCGACAGGCGCATCGCCGACGCGCTCGCGGCCCTCGCCCGCTTCAGCGACTAGCCGGGTGGCCGGCCGCCGGTCGCGCGTGCGCGCCGGGCCGAAGCCCCGGCTCTCTGCTGGCCCCTCCCTCTCAGGACGGCTCGGGGAGAGGCGCGTCGAGCATGCGCCGCACCGCACCCGCCAGGCTCTGGATCGAGAGCGGCTTGGTGAGAAGGCCGTTGATGCCCACCTCCGCCAGGCGCTCGTTGTTCCACATGCCCGGAAGTCCGCTGCTCAGCAGGATGGGCAGGCGCGGGTGCCCGCCCCGGATGCGGCGGGCCAGCTCGATGCCCGTCATGTTGGGCATGGTGAGGTCGGTCACGACGAGCGCGAAGCCGCACTGGCCGGGCACAAGCAGCCCGAGCGCCTCCAGCGGGTTGGTGCAGGAGGTCACATGGTAGCCGAGACGCGTGAGCATCTTCTGCGCGAACTGGCAGATCTGCGGCTCGTCGTCGATGAAGAGCAGCGCCTCGCCGCGCCCCTGCGGAAGCCCGCCCACGGCGGGCTCGGCGCTGCGCAGCTCGCCGGTGTGCAGGGGAAGCTCGATGCGCACGCTGGTGCCCACCCCCACCTGGCTTTCCACCGCGATCGTGCCGCCGTGCGACTGCACGATGCCGTGCACGACCGACATGCCAAGCCCGGTGCCCTCGCCCTGCCCCTTCGTGGTGAAGAAGGGCTCGAAGAGCCTCGCCAGGACCTCGGGTGACATGCCGCTTCCTGTATCCGAAACCATGATACACACGCGGGCGGGCCGGGCCCCGTCCAGCTCCGGCGCATCCGCGGGCAGCTGCGCGAGCCCGAAGGTGAGCACCCCCGCCCTGCCCCTCATGGCATGGGTGGAGTTGGTTCCCAGGTTCATGATCACCTGGTGCAGCTGGGTGGGGTCGGCCATCACCAGGGCCTGGTCCCCCTCGAGCCCCTCCTCGAGGATGTGGATCGTGGAGGGAAGGCTGGAGCGCAGCAGGCTGATCGCCTCGCGCACGACCTCGGCGATGCAGACGGGACGGCGCTCGGCCTTCTTCATGCGGCTGAAGGAAAGGATCTGCCTGACCAGGTCGCGGGCGCGCAGGCTGGCCTTGTGCACCTCGTCCAGGTGGGAGCGCACCTCGTCCGGGTCCTCCGCGTCCATCACGGCCATCTCGGAGTAGGCCATGATGGCGGTGAGGATGTTGTTGAAATCATGGGCGATGCCGCCGGCCAGGGTGCCGAGCGCCTCCAGCTTCTGGGCCTGCTGGAGCTGCTCCTGGAGGAGGGCCCGCTCCGACGCGGCTCGCTGCAGCTCGGTGATGTCGTGCAGCACGATCAGGCAATGCTCGCTGCCATCCAGGGTCATGAACTCACCGGAGAAGAGCACCGTGCGCTCCTCGCCGTTGCTGCGGCGGATGCGCAACTCAAAGCCACGGGCGCCCTCCTCGGTGCGCAGCGCCCGTGCAAGGTGCTCCTCATCCTCCCTCCTGGCATAGAAGCCCAACTCCCGGGCGGTGTGGCCCAGGGCCTCGCCACGCGACACTCCCATCAGGCGAAGGAAGCTGTCGTTCACCTCGACGAACCTGCGCGATTCCACCTCGCACAGGCAGATCGCGTCGGGACTGACCATGAAGCTCTTGGAGAAACGTTCCAGTGCCTCGCGCAGCGCGCGCTCGGTGCGCAGCTGTTCGGTGATGTCGCGCACCACGAGCACCAGGGAGGGATTCCCGGAAATCTCGACCACCTCGCCCGAAAGGCTGCAGGTGCGGAAGGAACCGTCCTTGTTGCGCCCCACCGCGATGAAATCGCGCACACGGCCACAGCGCTTGATCTCCTGCACCAGAGAGTCCCTGTCCTTGGGATAGGCCCAGATGGAAAGCTCAACCGCAAGGCGGCCCACCGCTTCCTCGCGCGTGTAACCAAAGATGCGGGTGAAGCCCTCGTTGATGTTGATGTAACGGCTCGTGACCAGGTCGGTGACGGTGATGCCGTCGGCACTGGCGCTGAAGGTCTTCTCAAAGCGCTCCTCTGATTCCGCCAGGGCCTTCTCGAGCTGGCGGACACGCAAGGCCAGGTCGCTTTCGCCCGTGACTGCGGTCTCGCTCGTGGGAGGCATGATTTGGAAGTATTGGGTCGTTTGAACGGGGTGCAAGAAAGACACCTCCCGGCAGCCTCTTTCTTGGTGCGGCCCGCCTGTTTCAGGAAGGCTGGCCTACCGTGAGGCCCTTTCACCCGCTGTTCACACAGCGGCAATTGTGGAGGGCACTGAGGCGAAAAGTGAGGCAAAATGAAGGCGCAAGGGACTTGGCATGGGGTATGCTAAATAGGTTCTGTTCAAGTCCAAGAGCCTTGCCAGTCAAGGCCGGGAAGACATGAAAACCCGCCTGTAGAGACGGGTAGAAAATAATCGGGGCCGGCGTTAAGGGGTTACCGCCGGCCCCGAGCATTTTTCAGGGAGCCGAGATAAAGCCATGCCCCGCCGCCAAAGCTGTCCTGACACGAAGTCAGGCGCGTGCGTTCAGGTAAACACCGACGCGGGGGCCCCGTTCGTCACCCTCTGCGTCAGCCTCCGTGGACTCGATGAGCTTCAGTTGCTGATCGCCCTCGGCCTTGACCGCCTTTTTCAAGAGGACCGCCTGGTAGATTTCGCGGTCGATCGACTGACTCCCGGACTGGGTGGATTGCGGTGCCACTTGCATGGGGGACACTATAACCGTCCGCGCCCCTGTGCCACAATGGGCACAAACGCTCAGCCGCCGCAATTGCCAGCGCCGCAATGCAAAGCGGCAGCAAAAAACAGGGCAAGCCCCGGGCCTGACAGCTCAGAAGGCCAGCTTGATGCCCTTGCGGAGGTAGGTGGGAACATCCAAGTCCTGCCCCTCGAAGAGGTTGCGATCGGTGTTCTCGAAATGACCGCGCGACTCCTGCTCACCGAAGGTGAATTCGTTCTGCGCCACGGGCTCGCCGGCGGTCGCCTTGTGGGCGGACGAGGAGGAGGAGCTGGAGGCGGGCATCGCGAAGAGGGAGGGAGCGGGGGCCGGGGCCTCCTTGGGCAGCAGGGAGGGCGCAGTGGCTGCCACGGCTGCCGACATCGCGGCGCCGGGACCGGCGACCGGTGCGGCAACGGCGGGGGGGGGGGCCTGCACAGGGGCCGGGGAGGGAGCGGCGGTGGGGGCGGCGACAGCGGCGACCGGCTCCTTCTCCTTGGACTTCACGCGGACGGCATTGACGGGATTGCGCACGGAGGCGCGACCGCGGCCGCCCAGGTCCGTGGTGCCCAGGACGACCACCTCGACGCGCCCCTGCATGGCCTCATCGATGGCGGCGCCCATGACAACATGGGAATCCATGCCGAACTCCTCGGTGACGGCCTGCATGAGCTCCTTGACGCGGTTGATCGCAAGGTCGGGGCCGCCGGTGATGTTGACGAGCAGGCGGTCGGCCTTGCGCGCATTCTCCGGGGTGGTGAGCAGCGGGCAATGCCTCAGGCTGTCGATGGCCTGTGCCGCCGCATGTTCGCCGGCGCCTGAGCCGAGGCCGAAAAGGGTCTTGCCGCCGCGGGACTGGAAGGCCTGGCGCAGCGTGGAAAAGTCGACGTTGATCATCCCGGTGCGCAGCAGCATGGCCCAGATGGCCTTCACGCCGCGGCCGATCCACTCGTCGGCGCGCGCGAAGGAATCGAGCACGCTCTCGTTTTCGCCCGCCTCCTGGAGCAGCACATTGTTGGGGAGCGGGATCACGGCATCGCACACGCGACGCAGGGCCTGGAGGCCTTCCTCCGCCTGCTTGGCGCGGCGCCCGCCCTCGAAGGTGAAGGGCATCGTCACAAAGGCGATGACGAGGGCGCCCTGCTCCACGGCGATCTCGGCCACCACCGCGGCCGCACCGGTGCCTGTGCCGCCACCCATGCCGGCGACAAGAAAGACGAGGTCCTGGTCCTTGACCACGGCGGCGATCTTCGCGCGGTCCGTGTCGGCGGCCTCGCGGCCGATGTCAGGGTCGCCGCCGGCGCCGAGGCCGCGCGTGACACTGGAGCCGATGAGCACCTTCTCCTGGACGGGCGAGGCGGAGAGGGCCTGCAGGTCCGTGTTGATGACCGCCATCTGGACGCGGTCGAGATTGTCCATCTTGAGGCGGTCGACGGCATTCGAGCCGGCACCTCCCACGCCCACGAGCTTGATGTCGATGGTGCGGTCGGTGAGCAGGCTTTGGTCGAGGGGCAATTCGGAGACGGGAAGCATGGTCTGGGTGGAGGAGGGTTGACCCGACAAAAATCAGAAACCGGAGAACATACGCTGGAGGAAGCCGGCCTTGCGGCGCGGCTGGCGCGGCGAGGATTCGGCCTGCGAGGAGAGGCCGTAGTAGAGCAGGCCGAGCGCGGTGGCGTAACCCGGGTCGCGCAGGTTCTGGCTGACCGAGGACGGAGCCTCGCCGAGGTGGGCGGGGACGCCGAAGACCTTGGCTGCGCATTCCGCCATGGCGGGGAGCTTGGAGGCACCGCCCGTGAGGACCACGCCGCCGGCACACTTCTCGGGGCTGAACTGGGTGCCGAGGCGCTTGCGCACGACCTCGAAGATCTCCCAGCAGCGCGCAGAGGTGATCTGCTCGATCGTCTGGCGCGGGAACTGGCGGTCGCCGATGCGGAAATCGCCGTCGAGCCAGACCTTGTCGCCCTTGGCGCCGGGGGCGACGATGGCGCGGCCGTGGTGGATCTTGATCTTCTCGGCCTGGCCCTCGAGGAGGCGCAGTCCGAGGGAAAGGTCGTTGGTGATGTGCGAGCCGCCCACGGGCAGCACACCCGTCAGGTAGGGGCCGCCGTCGCGGTAGAGCACGTAGTCGGTCGTGCCCGCGCCGATATCGATCGCGAGGATGCCTGCCTGGCGCTCCTCCTGCGTGGTGATCATGTGGCCGGCGGCGAGGCTGGAGAGGACGAGCTCGCGCACGGGAAGGTTGAAGCCGCGGATGACATGGATGGCGTCGGCGAGCTTGTTCTCCTGGCCGTGGACGATCCAGTAGCCGGCCTCGAGGCGGCGGCCGACGAGGTGCTCGGGGGAGCCGGGGACGACGCGCCCGTCGAGACGGAAGGGGCGGCGGATGTTGTGCACCACCATGCGGCCCTGGGGGAGCTCCTTGGCGGTGGCCAGGCCGCAGACGGTGTCGATGTCCAGCATGCTCACCATGTTGTCGGCGGACTTCACGTTGACGGAGGTCTCGTTGTAGAAACCGTCGAGGTGGCTGCCGGTCTGGGCGAGGAAGACGAAGTCGATGCGTTCGCCGGCGCTCTGCTCGGCGGACTCCAACGCGTGGTGGGCGCATTCGCTGGCGGCCTTGTAGTCGACCACCGTGCCCTTGACGACGCCGCGCGAGGGGCACTCGCCGTAGCCGATGATGGCAAGCTCGCGGCCGGTGTATTCGCCGACGAGGACTGAGGTTTTGGAGGTACCGATCTCTACTGCGCCGATGAAACTGGTTTTAGAGCTCACGTTGCGTGGTGTTGCGCTGGAAATTCTGGAAGGCGGGAAGAGCGTTGGAGGGGCGCGTGGGCGCCTGGAGCGGTCGGCCGTTGACCTGGGCGCCGCCCTGGGCCGTCGGACTGGCGGGGCGGGGAGCGGGGCCGTTGGAGGCCACCTGCGGTTTGCCGGGAGCCTGCCCGGGCCTGGTGGTGGCGGCGGCACCGACACGCGGACCAGTGGCGGAGGAGGCAACCGTGGCCGTGGGCTTCCTGCTGATCGTCACCGGGACGGAGCGGCCGTGGCTGAGGTCGATGCGTGCGAGCGGCGCCTCGGGGCTGGGCTGCAGCGCGTCCCTCATGCCGAAGATGTAGTCGAGGTAGGCGATCTGGCGGAAGAAGTCGTCGCGCGTGTTGAAGACCAGGCCCTCGCACTCGGGGGAGCGGACCTCGATCTCGCCGTCGGACTCGAGGCGGGAGAGGGAAATGTACTTGAAGAGTGAATACAGCTGGCCGCCCTCGTAGCGGGCCTTCGTGAGCAGGTCGGACACGACCTCCATGCCCGGGATGGGGGCGATCCCGCCCGACTTGGTGCGCACCAGGCGGACACCCTCGGTCAGGAAGGGCAGCTCCTCGACAAAGCGCTGCTCGAAGCCCTCGCCCTCGAAGACCACGCCGTCGCGCGCCACGAAGAGCTCGCGCAGGGGGCGGTCGCCGTCCTGGACACGGATGCGCGCGACAGGCGCGCGCTCGGTGAGGGTGACATTGAGCGTGTCGGGAAAGGATTTGCTGAGGAGCGCCATGCGGATCTGCCCGGAGGCGAGAAGGCGCTGCTGCAGGACGTCGAGGTCGACTTCCATGAGCGAGGCCTTGGGGGCGATGGAAAGGGTGCGCAGGACCCAGTCGCGCGAGAGCACGCCGTCGGTGTTGAGCGTGAGCTTGCGCAGGGGGCCCGACTGAGTGGCCTTGGCGATCTTCTGCGGGTGGTACTCGAAGGCGTTGACGAGGGCGACGGTGCCCCAGGCGGCGGCGGCGATGAAGAGGATGCCGCAGACGACCTTGGCGATCTCCATCGAGTGCCGCTTGCGGCCCGTCTTCGACATGGCGCGCGGCTTCACCTCCTGGGGGATGTCCCTCCAGGAGCGGGTGCTCGGAAAAGTGCCCTTGCCGTCGTCCATGGTTCAGGTGTGTGCAGCAGCCGAGACGAAGCGCTGGCAGGCGGGGGCAACCAATTCCCGGACAAGTGCTGTGTAGTCGAGCCCCTCGCAACGCGCGCTCATCGGCAGCAAGCTGGTATCTTTCATGCCGGGAAGCGTGTTGATTTCGAGTAAAAACAGCTCGTTTTTTGCAGAAAGCATGAAGTCCATGCGCGAGTAGTCGCGGCAGCCGCAGGAACGGAAGGCCGCCTCGGCCATGGAACGCGCCTCCGCGGCGATTTCCGGGGCGATGTTGGCAGGGGCGTGGTACTCGGTCAGGCCCTTGGTGTACTTCGAGGTGAAGTCGAAGAGTCCGGACTTCGGAACGACCTCCACCACACCCATCGCTCGGCCATGCAGGACGCCCACGGTGAGCTCGCGCCCGAAGACGCGGCTCTCGACCAGCCATTCGCCGGCGCCGAGCGCGGGCAGGGCGGCCTCCAAGTCTGTAGTGGCATCGATGATACGAAGGCCGACGCTGCTGCCGTTGCAGTTGGGCTTCATGACCAGCTTCTCGCCCAGGCGGGAGACGATCTCGGCTGCCGAGGGGGCCTGGGCGGCGTCGAAATGCATGCCCGGGCACACGCGCACGCCGGCGGCGGCGGCGAGGCGCTTGGTCTCGACCTTGTTGAAGCAACGTGCACTGGAGGCCGCATCGCAGCCCGCGTACTGCACGCCGGCGGCGTCGAGGAGGCGCTGCATGCCGCCGTCCTCGCCAAAGGTGCCGTGCATCGTGGAGAAGACCACGTGGGTGCGCGGGTCGAGCCCCTCGGGGAGGGCCTCGGCGTCGACCACAAAGAGGCGCGTAGGAAAGCTGCGGGCCAGGGCCAGGGCGGAGGCCTTGCCGGAGCCCAGGGAGACCTCACGCTCGGAGGAGGTGCCGCCGCACAGGACGGCGATGACAGGAGAGTTGCTCATGGTGAAAGGGGAAGGGGGAGGGAAGTGACTCAGTGCGGAACGCCGGGAAGGGGGTCTGCAAGCACGGCGGGGGTACAGTCTGATGCGCGTGGATGACGGTGATGGCGAAGGTGATCAGAGGGGCCGGAGTGAGGGAAGGAGAGCAGAGGTGACAGAGTGGAAATTGGCAACGATGTGGGACAATGGCTGCAGGGAGTGCTCAGAGCACCTGGCTCCATTGCCTGCCGAAGAGGAGGACCTCGGGTTCCAGGTCGATGCCGCGCTCGGCACGCACCCGGGCGCGCACCCGGCGCACGAGACCCAGCACGTCGGAGGCGGTGGCGTTGCCCATGTTGACGATGAAGTTGGCGTGGATCGGGGAGACGAGGGCATCCCCCACCCGCTCGCCCTTGAGGCCGCACTGGTCGATGATGCGCCCGGCGGAGTCGCCCGTAGGATTCTTGAAGATGCAGCCCGCGCTCGGCTCGCGCGGCTGGGAGCTCTGGCGCTTCTTGCGGTAGGTCTCGATCTGGAGGTTGATCTCGGCGCTCGCCGCCTGGGAGGCGGGGCGAAGGAGGGCGCCCAGGGCGATGGCGTGGTCGAGGCCGCGGCACTGGCGGTAGTCGACGTCCATCTCGGCCTTGGTGCGGGTCTGGAGCTCACCCTCGTCGGTCATGAGCAGCACCTCGTCCACCACATCGAAGATCCAGCCGCCCATGGCGCCGGCGTTCATGCGCAGGGAGCCGCCGATGCAGCCGGGAATGCCCTCGAGGAACTCGAAACCGCGCAGGCCTTCCTTGCTGGCGAGGCCGCAGAGGTTCTTGAGGCGGAGGCCGGCGCCGGCCTCCGCCTCAAGAACCTCTG
>JAHFTI010000487.1 GCA_023265535.1 Opitutaceae bacterium | reverse complement strand
GAAACGGTTGAAGAGGATCTCCTTCTCGGCGTGCTTGCGCAGGGTGATGTCGTCCTTGAGCGCCACGTAATGGGTCGGCTTTCCGGCGGTGTCGACGACAGGGGTGATGACCACCATCTCGATGTGCAGCTCGCCGTTCTTCTTCCTGTTGGTGAGCTCACCGCGCCAGACGCGCCCCGCGGTGATTGTGTGCCACATGTGCTCATAGACCCTGGGGTCCATGATGCCCGACTTGAGCACGCGCGGGTTCTTGCCGCGAACCTCGTCCAGGGTGTAGCCCGACATCTGCGTGAAGTGGGGATTGACGTACTCTATCCTCCCATCGAGGTCGGTGATGACGACGGAGGACGGCGTCTGCTCGATGGCACTGGAGAGCTTGCGCATCTGCAACTCCGCCTCGCGCTGACGCGTGACATCGCGCCCCACGGTGAGCAACCCGAGCAGGCGGCCCTTCTCGTCCCAGAAAGGTCGCTTCATGGTCTCCAGGCGCAGGGCCTTGCCAGCGGGGTTGAGGATCCACTCCTCGTAGGTGACAGGCTGCAGGGTCTCGAGCAGGCGCGCGTCGTGCGCTGCGATCTCACCGGCCTTCTCGGGAGGAAAGACTTCTGCGGTCGACAGGCCGATGATTCTGCCGGTCGGCATGCCCACGAGCGCCGAGAAGGTGGTGTTGCAGGCCTGGTAGCGGCCCTCCACATCCTTGTACGAGATAAGATCGGGAATGGCGTCGAAGAGCGCCGCCAGGGTGGCGCGCTGTCGGCTGATAAGCTCGATCGCGTGGGTGCGCTCCGAGGAGTCGCGAACGGACACGCAACGCGTGCCCGGCCGCCCCGGGAGTTCCTTCAAGACGGAGAGGGCCACCTCGATGGGGAAGCGCGTTCCGTCCAGCCTCAGTCCCTCGCCCTCGTGCAGCAGCACGGCCTGCTCGACTGCCGAAGCCTCTGTCGCGGAGGCCCGGCTCTCGCACTCCTTAAGCCGCTCACGGATGCCGACAGGAATCAGCCGCTCCAGGGGAAGGCCGCACAGTTGCTCCTGTGTGGTGCCGAAGAGCAGGGCCGCCTGGCGGTTCACCATGACGATCAGGCCGTCCGCATCGGTGACAAACAGGCCGTCGGGAGCTGACTCGCTCAGCTGCCGGTACCAGGCTTCGGTCTCGGAAAGCGACCGGCTCTGGCATTCCAGTTCCTCCGCCTGCTCCTCCATGAGACGAGCCTGGTCCTCGAGGCGGGTGTTCATCTCCTCGAGCTCGGTGGCGCGGGAGCGCAGCTGGTTTTCAGAGGCGGCCAGGCTCAGCGCCTGGGCGCTGGTCCGAAGAAGACGCTGCAGGCTCTCCAGGGCGATCGCGGTCAGCGGAAGCAATTCGTCGAGCAGCGCCTTCTCACGCGGCGCCAGGGGACGGAAGGTGGAGACCTCCAGCACCGCCACCAGGGAATCGGCAGCCAGCATGGGCCAGGCGTTCACCTGAACCGGCTTGGCCGCCCCAAGACCCGAGGCAATGGGCTGAAAACCGTCGGGAAGGTCCGAGAGCTGCAGCATCCTGCGCTCGATCGCACACTGGCCGCTGAGGCGCTCGCCCCAGCGCGTGCAGGCGTCCTGATCGTCGAGCCCGCTGATCCCGTAGGAGGCGACGCGTTTCAGCGCCTTCTGCTCAGGCTCATTGACATGGAAACACGCCGTGCCGCCACCCAGCTCCGGAACCAGCCCGGCGAGCAGGTGCCGGCCAAACTCCTCGAGGGTCCTGCTCTTCTGAAGGGAGCCGGTGATCAGGCTCACGCGCTCCTTCACCCAGCGATCCTGCTCGGTGAGGGAGGCGCCCTCCTTCAGCACGGCAATCGAGCGGGCCAGGGCACCGGTCTCGTCCACCGCCTCGGTGAAGGGAACCGTCAGCCCATAGTCGCCCTCAGCGATCGCCTCGACAGAGGACTGCAGGCGCTTGATGGGTTGGATGATCCGCTTTGACAGGAAATAGCTGCAAAGCCCCATGAGCAGCATCATGCAGACGGAGGCTGCCAGAGCCTCGGCACGCGCCTCCGCCAGTCCCTGGCGGGCGAGCAGCACGCGCTCGGCGGCGAGGTTCTCATTGTGTTGCACCCATTGGTCGAGCACGGAAAGCAGGTCGGCCGTGAGATGGTCTACGTTCTCACGGAAGAAGGTCAGCGCCTCCTCGTCCCTGCCTGACGCGGACAGCGCAAACATGCGCTCGCCATTGACCACCCACTCGTTGCAGGCGATGCGGAATTCGTTCATGAGGCGCCGGTCCGTGGAGTCGGCGAGCAGGGTGTCGGCATACTTCCGCTGGAGCGTGAGCAGGTGCTCCCTGGCCTTGCTGAAGTTCTCGCGATGCCTCACGCGCTCCTCGGGCTTGGCGATGATGAGGTGGCTGCCCAGGCTGGCCCTCATCTCGATGAAGTCATGGCCCATGTGGGCGAGCAGGGCGAGGCTGGGCGTGACGTTCTCCGCGAGGAACCTGCTTCGTTCCTCAATCCGCTCCAAATGGAACAAGGTCAGGTAGGCCAATCCGCAAAGGACCAGCAACGGGATCAACATCAGTGCGAGGAGACGTTTGGCGATCGTCATGGCGGCGGGGTCGGTTCGCCGTGAAGGGGGGGCGCCCCTCACCGGGTGATGGGTAGCATGTCAACACCACCCACGAAGGTCCAGAACATGCCCTGAAATGCGACACCGCAAATACACGTAGCCTAAGCAATTAGGCAACAGACCGCCTCCCTGCCCGAATTGCCCCTCGTGCAAGGAAGAGTGTTGTCGGGAAAACCTCGATGGCTAGGGTCTCAGCCTCAAGTCCCCTCGCGCCCCCCCCCCCACTGCACCATGAGCAACGAGAATCCCACAGAGCCCGCGCCCGAGCCCCGCGCTGAAATCGCCCGGGCCCTTTTCGCCGAGAACCTGCGGCAGCTGCCCGGCGCCAGGCACCCGGCTGGCTCAGTGACCAACCTGCTCATCGCCGCCAACGTGATCAGCTTCCTCGTCCTGGCGGGAGTCTTTGGCGCGGGCTGGCTCGCTGTCGCCGACATGAAGCCCTACATTGGGTTTGCCGCCAGCAATGCCGCGGCGACGACTGACGGGGAATGGTGGCGCCTGCTCAGCTCGATGTTCGCACATTATGGACTGCTCCACCTGGCGCTCAACATGTGGGCGCTCTACCAGTCCGGCCACCTGATGGAGCGCCTGTTGGGGCGTGGGCTCTACGCGCTCACCTACCTGGCCTCGGGCCTGGGAGGTGGCCTGCTCAGCATGGCCTGGAACGGAGACACGGTCTGGAGCGCCGGCGCGTCGGGCGCCGTCTTCGGCGTCTATGGCGCATTGCTCGGTTTTATTCTGCGCGAAAAGCAGGCCCTGCCGCGCGAGGTGTTCCAGCCGTTGCTCAAGAGCAGCCTCACCTTTGGCGGCTATAACCTGATCTATGGCTTCATCCATCCCGGCATCGACAACGCCGCCCATATCGGCGGCCTCGCAGCCGGTCTGCTCTTCGGCTGGCTCTGCGCGTTGCCCATGAACGCGACGCAACGCGCGCCGCTCGTGAAAGGCCGCATGACGACGGGGGTCGCCGCCTTGTTGGCGCTGGTGGTGGTGGGCGTCCTTGCCGCCCCGCGGTTCGACTACACGGTGCGGGACGAGCTGGCCTGGCAGGACGCGGTCGAGGACTTCACCACACGGGAACCCGCACTGCTGCAGAAGGAGACCGCGGCGATGAAGGCCTGGAACAGCGACAA
>JAHFTI010000486.1 GCA_023265535.1 Opitutaceae bacterium | reverse complement strand
GTGTAGGAGGCCGTGGTCGGCGCCGCGGGCGTGCTGTTCGGCGTGGTGGCGGCAATCGCCGGGGAGGCGGCGAGGAGGACGGTCAGGACCTTGCGCAGGGAGTTGGCTTTCATGACATTTGTGGGGTTTGAAGTGAGGAGGGCGAAGTGACTCGCTTTGCAATGCTCCTTGCCAGTCTTGCGCCAAGAGCTGTGCCAGAGTCTTATCTTATTATAATTTAATTAATTATAGAAGTGCGAGCCTCGGGCAACCCCTCACAGCGGGGGCGGATTGGTTGTAGGCAACCAATTCTTGAGATGTTTATACAGGGTGACCTGGTGCTTAACCACCAATTTCTGGCGTTCAGGTCGAAGGGTTTTCGCCGCCTTCCTTGAGACGGTAGCGAAGGAATTCACGGGTGACACCGAGGCGGCGGGCGGCTGCGGAGAGGTTGCCGTCGGTCTCCCGAAGGGCCTCCTTCACGAGGCAGGCGACCACCTCGTCGAGGATGAACCCGGACTCGGGAAGACGCCAGGAGGGATTGCGCCAGGCGGGCAACGCAGGATCGGCTTGCATGGGCTCGGCGGGGCCGGCGAGGGAGGCGAAGTCGAGCGGGGCGCCGGGTGGTGAGAAAATCATGGCGCGCTCGATCTCGTGGGCGAGTTCGCGCAGGTTGCCGGGCCAGGGATGGGAAAGGAGGCGGCGTTCCCCGCTGGCGCTGAGAGCGGGGCAAGGCAGGCGGTGACGGCGGGCCGTGCTGGCGAGCATGTGGCGGGCGAGCTCGAGGATGTCGGGACCGCGCTCGCGCAGGGCGGGCAGGGTGAAGAGCAGCAGGTGCAGGCGCTGCATGAGGTCGGCGCGGAAGCGGCCCTCGGCGACCAGGCGTGCGAGGGGCTGGTTGTTGGCGGCGATGATGCGCACGTCGACGACGATTTCCTTGGTGCCGCCTAGGCGGCGTATGCGCCCCTCCTCGACCGCGACGAGGAGCTTGGCCTGGGCGGCGGGGGAAAGGGCGCCGACCTCGTCGAGGAAGAGCGTGCCGCCATCGGCGGCCTCGAGCAGGCCCACGCGCGCCTGCTTGGCGTCGGTGAAGGCGCCGCGCTCATGGCCGAAGAGCTCCGACTCGGCGAGCGTGTCGGGCAGGGCGGCGCAGTTGACAGGGACAAAGGGCATCGCGGCGCGCGGGCCGTGGGCGTGTATCCAGCGCGCCAATACGGTTTTTCCGGTGCCCGTCTCGCCCTCGATGAGCACGGGGGGGAGTCCGCGCTGCAGGCGCTGCTCGGCGGCGAAGAGGGCCTGCAGCTGCGCGGAAAGCGCCTGAAGGCTGCGCCCGAAGAGCAGTTCCTTCCCGGCGCCCGTGGCGGCCTCGCCACGCAGGGACTCCTCGCGGCGCTCGGTGCGGCGCTGCTGGCGGCAGCGCAGGAAGGCCAGGGGCAGTTCCTCGGGCTCGAAGGGTTTGCTGAGGTAGTCGCCCGCGCCCAGGCGCATGGCCTCGACGGCGGTCTTGATGCCGCCGAAGGCGGTCATGACGACGAGGAGCGTGGTCTCGGGGACGAGTCCCTCGCGCAGGATCTCGAAGAGGTCGCCATCGGGCAGGTTCAGGTCGGCGATGGCGAAGTCGAAGTGCGCGGAGGCGAGGAGGCGGCGCGCCTCGGCGAGGTTGGCGGCCTCGCTGACCTCGCAGCCCTGGTCGCGCAGGAAGGCCGCGAGGCGACGGCGCAGGCGCAGGTCGTCCTCCAGGACAAGGATCTCGCTGCCGGCGGGCAGGCTGGTCTCCGCTTTCATGGTGGGCTGTGGGCTTGGGGATGGGCTGGAGGGGAACGCAGGCGGAGCCAGGGGTGGAGCGGGCAGGTTCCGTCGCGGGCGTGTTGGAACAATGGCCTTGGAGGAGGCGGAGGCGACAAAATCCTGTCTGCCACCAGCGACCTGCCGGGAATGGCCCGCTACGGACAGCGGCTCAGGCCAGCCAGGTGGCGATTGAGATGGTCACCAGCATGACCAGGCCGACCGCCATGCCATAGGCGCCAAGGAGGAGGCCGCCGCGCAACAGGGTCCCCTTGTGCCCCACGCCGGCAAAGACGCGGCGCAGCGTGAGGTAGGCGTAAACGACGATGTAGAGGCAACCCAGGAAATAGAGCCAACCAGCGAGCAGCGGGGAGAAAAGCCCGGCCAGCCCGCGCCAGCCGCTCCAGGCCAGGGTGAAGAGAAAAAAGAAGGTGTGCAGGTGCATGGAGAGCACGAGATGCTGCAGGAAGCGGTATCCGGACTTCCAATACACAAGCATCGACATCAGCGCGAAGAGGGGCAGACAGACCAGCACGGCACGCGGCAGGTAGTGGTTGAAATTGTCGCGGATGCGGTCGATGTGGCCCAGCTTCTCGCGCACAAACCTGCCGGCCTCGTCGTCGGAGAGCGAGGCGACATACCGGGGCTTGACGCCGGCTGCCGGCTTGACGGTGCCTGGCTGCTCCCCGGGCCGTGCTGTCTGGTCCTGCGCCGGGGCCGCGGGAGCGGCGGGCACGGAGGCGTCGGCATCCAGGTTGATGGGTCCAAAGGGAGTGGGCTCCTCGGCCGAGGGGGTGAGGAAGAAAATCAGGCTGACAAAGATGTAGAAACGCAGCGGTGGGATCTGGGAGGCGCGCTTGCCCGCATTGTAGGCGACCGTGAGGTAGCCGGGACGGAAGAGGAGGTCGAAGATACCGCGGAAGAACTTGCCATCCCAGTGGAAGAAACTCTCGAGGAACTCGTGCAGGGTGTGCCCGAAGGAGCTGTTCGGATCGAAGTCATGCTGGCCGCAGTGGTGACAATAGAGGCCCTTGAGTTCACTCCCGCAATTCTGGCAATGGTGGTTTCGGGGATGATGGCTGCTCATGATGGTGCGAGAAGTGGCGCGAGGATCACGACAAGGAGGACCCCATGCAAGCCCGGGACCATCGATGGAGGTCGACACGGAAGGCCCCAGCGACGGCAGGGAGGAGCCGCGGGAGGAACGGCGGGGGGCACCGGTGCAGCGCGGCGCCCGGGAGTCCAGGAAAATGCCCCTGCGCTCTCATGCGCAGGGGCTTGTCTTTGGAGGCCCAGGGATCCAGGGCAGGAAACCGGTCAGGCGAGGACCTCGGCCTTCCAGGCGCGGGCAAGGATCCGCCTGAGCGTGCGTTCGCCCGTCTTCCTCAGGAGGCATGCACGCTGGATCGAGGTCCTCAGCTCGGAGGCGATCTCGGCGAGGCTTGCATCCTCCAGGTGGTAGCGGGTGACCGCGTGCGCCTGGATGGGAGGAAGCGAGGCGATGGCGGTGCGCAGCATCTGGGCGAGGTCGGCGGCGGACACTTCGGCGGCCGGGGATGCGCCCTGCGTATCCTCGACTGCCTCGAGTTCCGCATCGCGCACATATCCCGCCGCCCGGGTCATCAGCCTGCTCACACGAGCTGCGTCCAGGTGGAGAACACGGGCGAGTTGCTCGACAGAAGCCTCCGTCCCGGTCTGTTCCTCGATGCGCGCCCGGACAAGCTTGAGCGAGCGAAAGAGCGCGCGGTCACCCCTGGAGAGCACATCGCAGGAGCGCAGCTCATCAAGGATGGCGCCACGCACACGCACGTAGCAGAGGGCGCGGACCTCCGGCAGCTCGCCCGTGGCGGAGGCGATGGTCTGGATGAGGGCGATCTTGCCAACGGTGGCCAGGTCCTCCCTGGCGACGTGCGCGGGGAGACGATGCGAGATGCGACGGACAGCCGTCTCGACGATGTCGAGATGG
>JAHFTI010000051.1:4458-13566 GCA_023265535.1 Opitutaceae bacterium | reverse complement strand
CGGCAGCCCTGTACGACTTCCTCATCAGCCATGTGCAGGAGGTGTACCGGCTGCAGGGCGTGACGATCAACGACAAGCACATCGAAATCATCATCCGCCAGATGCTCCGCAAGGTCCGCATCACGGATCCGGGTGATTCCGAGTACTTCTGGGGCGAGCAGGTGGACCGCTCCGCCTTCCTCATCGGCAACCGCCGCATCGAGGAAGCCGGTGGCAAGCCCGCAGAGGCCGAGCCGATCCTCCTTGGCATCACCAAGGCCTCGCTCGAGACGGAGAGCTTCATCTCCGCCGCGTCCTTCCAGGAGACGACCCGCGTCCTCACCGACGCCTCGACGCTTGGCAAGGTCGACATGCTCCAGGGCTTCAAGGAGAACGTCATCATGGGTCACCTGATCCCTGCCGGCACCGGTCTCCCCGCCTACAAGAAGCTCAAGATCACCCTCCCGATGGGTGGCGAGCTCCCGCTCGACGAGAATCCCGAGGGCGTCGCCCCCGAGGTCACCGCCGGCTGAGCCTCCTGACGGAGACCGGCCGCCCCCCGCGGGTATCCGGTTTCCCACTACAAAAGGCGCGTTCCCCGCTCACCCGGGGGCCGCGCCTTTTTTGTTGTCACCCGGCTCCGCTCCCTGGCCCCGTTTCCCCCTTCAGCTCCCCCTTCCAGCCTCGCGTGCAGCCAAGATTTGTTTTGTAATGAAATCAAATGCAGCGTGATGTAGTACTATTGACTCTTTGTACTTTATAAGGCAACAAGCTTGTTGCATCATAAAGTACATGATTCTCGAGTCCACCCTGAAGAAGCTCCTCGCCGAGGCGCCCGACAGGAGCGGACGCTCCTCCTGGGTATCCCGCACGCTTGTCTCGGAGCTTCGGCTTCAATCAGGCCTTGCCTTGGTGCTTCTGGGCGTGAGGCGCTCGGGTAAAAGCACCCTGCAGTCCCTGTTGATGCAGCGAGGAGTCGGCTCCGTTTACCTGAATTTTGAGGACCTGCGCCTGCATGGTATGACTCCGGAGGATTTTCCTGGGCTGCTCGAGGCCGTGGAAAGGACAGGCCGGGTGGAGGGAGGAGTGTTCCTTGATGAGGTGCAGGAGGTTCCGGAGTGGCAGCGTTTGGTTCGCGCCATGTTGGACAAGGGCTGGGCGCTTTGCCTGACTGGCTCCAATGCTTCGCTGCTGGGCAAGGAATTGGGCTCCAAGCTGACCGGACGCCACATGTCGCACGAGGTGTTCCCCTTCGCTTACTCCGAGTATCTGGCCTTTCGCAGGCAGATGCCGTCGCTCGACTCCTTGAAGCAACATTTGTGGGAGGGTGGCTTCCCGGGCTTCCTTGCCTTGGGGCAGCCACTCCTGCTGCAGGAACTGCTGCGCGACGTGGTGCAGCGCGACATTGCCCTGCGACATGGCCTGCGGGAGATCCGGCACCTCATGAACCTGGTGCTTCATCTGTACTCCACCCAGGGGCAGGCCGTTTCATTTCAGCGCCTCGCGAAAGTGCTGGCGGTTCCCTCCGTGGGGCAGGTGTCGCGCTACATCGAGTTTCTTCAGGATGCCTACCTGCTGCTGGCCGTGCCCAAGTACAGTGCGTCCTTCAAGCAACGGGTGGTGGCTCCCATGAAGTACTATGCCATCGACAACGGCTTGCGCTGTGCCGTGTCCGCAGGCGCCTCGCCCGACCTGGGGCGTCGTCTCGAAAACGCCTTAGCCCTGGCCCTCCGACGGCGGGGACGCCCCTTCCATTATGCGGGCGAGAGTGATGTGTGGGAATGTGACTTTGTCACCGATGCGGAGGCGATTCAGGTCTGCACCGAACTCACGCCGGGCAATGTCGAACGCGAACTCCGCGGCCTGAGGGAGGCTCGTGCCTTGCCAGGACCTGCCCGAAGGCTGCTCATCATCACCTTGGATCAGACCCAGCGTCTGACCATCGATGCGTCGGAGGTCGAGGTTGTGCCTGCCTGGCGCTGGCTCGACTGAGAAGGGCGTCGCCGCCGAGCACACCGCCGGCCGAGAGTGTCGCTCCGCCTTGGAAAGGTGAAATGGGCGCCCCGGCACGTCTCTCTACGAACCGGGCGACTACACGGTGTGGATGGAAAGCGCCGACGGCAGCAGCGGCGTGGCCCTCCTTGAATTGTACCTGGTGGAGTGAGGGGCGGCGGGCTGTCGGAACTATCTGACTGTCCGTTTTATGTGACATTCACTTCGGGGGCTGCCGCGCTAGCTTGGCGGCAACCCCAACCCCTCCATGCCCAAATTCCGTCTCTTCCTGGTTTTCGTTTTCGCCGCCCTCGCAGGCCTCTTCCTGTCCGCGTGTGTCGCGGGCCGTGTCTCTGCCGAAAAGCGCAAGGAAATCACCCGGCTCCACGTGGCGTGGGAGCTGGGGGACGGCATCCAGTACGCCGAGCCTGCCATGAAGGCCACCATGCAGCGCGCGAAGATCGGCCCCTGCGCCGAACTGGAGGGGTTCGTGGCCGCCGTCTCCCAGGCCTTGACGTCCCGGGGCTATACCCTCGTGGACAAGGCGGAGGACAGCTCCCACGTCCTGCGCATCCGCGCCTATCCCTTGCCGGTCAACAAGGACGTCAGGGACCATGGAATCGTCATGTCCGCGGATTTGAATGTGCAGCCCGACGTGAAGGTGCGCGTGCAGCTGAAGTATGAGGTCAACCTCAAGGCCCGGGCCGGCGGCGCCGCCCTGCTCGACACCGTCTTCGAGAGCTACGACCACGGCTACGTGAAGGTGAATGGAAGCGAGTTCAAATGGAGCGACTACAAGGAGGAGGAAAAACGCCTCATCCTCCAGTTCGCCGGCGCCGTCCTGAAGAAGGAAGCGGAAGCCCTCGTGGCCTGGACCGGCCTCTGAGCGTCGGCCCGGGAAGGGTGGATGGGGGCTCATTGGCCCCTTGCACCGCCACTCTTTACCCTTCTCTTCCTGCGAAATAGGGGCAAAATCACGTGAACCCTGCCGTGGGTTTCACGGTCAATCCCCGCCCCATGTCTCCTCGCCAATTTGCCTCCTTCGGCCTGCTTTTGCTGGCCGCGGCCCGTCTCCAGGGCCTTGTCGTCGACTCCTCGATCAGCGCGGTCACCGTGTATTCCGATCGCGCGCAGGTCACGCGCAGCGCCCCGGTCGCGATCGCCAAGCCCGGCACCGTCGAGCTCGAGTTCACCGGCCTGCCCCTCAACCTCAACGAGCAGTCCCTGCGCGTCACGGGCAGCGGCACCGCCAAGGTCTCTATCCTCGACGTCTCCTCCCGCAACGAGCACCTCTCCACCGCCACCAATGAGCGCTTCCGGGCCCTCGAGGAGGAGCTCGCCGGCTATGCCCGCGAACAGCGCCGCCTCGACGACCGCGAAAAGCTCCATAATGAGCAGCAGGCCTACCTGGGCCAGATCCGCGCCGCCTCCGTGGCCGCCCAGCCCGAGGGCCAGAAGCGCCCCGACGTCGAGGAGTGGACCCGCCTGCTGGCCTTCAATTCCGAACAGCTCACCGCCCTCACCGCCAGTCGCCAGCAGCTCGCCGACGAGCGCGAGGCGCTGCAACGCAAGGTGGACCTCGCCCAGCGCCAGCTCAACGAGCTGCGCGGCAATCGCGGCAAGACCGTGAAGAGGGTCATCGTGCGCATCGACGCCGCCAGTGCCGGCGACCTCGCCCTGAACCTCGGCTACACCCTTCCCGGCGCCGCCTGGATGCCCACCTACGACACCCGCCTCAACACCGAGGCCCGCGCCGTCAACCTCTCCTACTTCGGCCTCGTGCGCAACGGCACCGGCGAGGACTGGAGCAACGTCACCCTCACGCTCTCCACCGCCCGCCCCAACCTCGGCGGCGGCGCCCCGGAGATTGCCCCGTGGTTCGTGGATGTGTACCAGCCGCGTCCCGCGCCTGCGGCCCGTGCACAGGCGATGAATGAGGAGGCCGATGCTTTCGCCCGGAAGAAGTCTGCCATCGGTTCCGCCGACAAGGGCTTTGGGACGGGCAATGTCCTGGCCCTTCTCGACGCCCCCGCAGCCCCGGCCGTCTTCGCCGCCGAGCAGGCCCAGGCCCACGTTGACGCCTCCCTCACCAGCGCCACCTTCAAGCTCTCCGCCCCCGTCTCCCTGCGCTCCGACAACTCCAGCCAGAAGGTGCCGATCGCCAGCTTCACGCTGCCCGCCAAGCTCCAGTATCAGGCCACCCCGAAACTGCGCGAGACCGCCTTCCTTGCCGCCTACGTCACCAACTCCAGCGAGTACCCGCTGCTGCCCGGCGTCTCCAACATCTTCCTCGACGACAGCTTCATCGCCAGCGGCCACCTCAAGACCGTCATGCCCGGCGAGAAGTTTGATCTCGCCCTGGGCGCCGACGAGTCCGTCGCGATCAAGCGCCGCCTCGTGAACCGCTTCTCCGAGACCGTCGGCCTCACGAGCAAGACCCAGCGCATCACCTACGAGATCGCCCTCACGCTCACCAACAACCGCAAGAGCACCGAGCGCCTCGTCCTCACCGAGGTCCTCCCCGTCTCGCGCAACGAGAAGATCGAGGTCTCGCTGCTCACGCCCGCCTCCCGCGAGGTCGGCACCAAGGAAGCCCCCAAGGAGCTCACCCGCGAGGAGGACGGCAAACTCGTCTGGCGCATCGACCTGAAGGCCGGCGAGAAACGCGAGCTCACCCTCAAGTTCCAGGTGGAACACCCGGTCGACCTCCCGGTGGTCGGCCTCGAATGAGCGCACCGTTTTTTTTGCAATTTCCGGGGGATTCCCTTTCCTCCGGTGTAATCAATGGGTCTGGTGGAGCTTTCCGCCGACTCCGATAACTCCCAAAATACCAATCCAGTCATGAAGAAACTCCTCAGTTCCCTGATCGCCTCTTTCGTCTTTGCCGGCCTCGCCTTCGCCGCTGATGCGCCCGCCGCACCCGCCTGCCCGAAGGACTGTGCCAAGCCCTGCTGCAAGAAGGAGATGAAGTGTGAAAAGGACTGCGCCAAGGCCTGCTGCAAGAAGGCCTGTGACAAGTCCGCCGCCTGTGCCGACAAGAACAAGGACTGCAAGGCCGGCTGCGACAAGGATGCCGCCGCCTGCAAGGCCTGTTGTGAAAAGGCCGGCGACAAGAAGTGCTGCAAGGACAAGGCCGGCTGCGACAAGGCCAAGACCGAGTGCACCGCCGCCATGAACAAGGACTGCAAGGCCGGTTGCGACAAGGATGCTGCCGCCTGCAAGGCCTGCTGCGAAAAGGCCGGCGACAAGAAGTGCTGCAAGGACAAGGCCAGCTGCGACAAGCATGCCGCCAAGAAGCCCTGCTGCTCCAAGGACAAGCCCGCTGCTGCCAAGTAAGCGGACCTGAGTCACGACACTGTTTTCAGGGCGACCTTCGGGTCGCCCTTTTTTTTGGGGGGGGGCGCCCAGCAGCGCGCACCTGCTTCGCACCACCTGCTTTTGGTGTGCGAAGCCTTCCCCGTCACACGGGTGAGCCGCGGGCCCTTCGCCCGCTGCGGGGCGCGGGGCCTGGGTATCCGCCGGCCTAGAACCTGGTCGTCAGCGAAACTCCGCAGGTGTTGCGGCTGAAATCGGAGACGGCGAAGCTAGAGTCGTTGCCCTGGACCGTCGCAAAGACGGAGCCCGAGAAGTGGTCGTTGAAATGGTAGCGTGCCGTGACGCGCCCACTCACGAGATCGTCCGTGCGGTCGATCTCACCGCCGACATAGCTGGCATGCTGGTAGGACAGGGACCCTGTCACGGAGAGCTTTTCCAGCAGTCGCTGGGTGACACTGAGGCTGGTTTCAAAGTTATTGACCGACTGACTGATGGCGGTGGTGTCGAAGTCCTTTGTCACCGTCAGGTTGACGCTCGTCTTCTCCTGTGCGTCCCAGTTGACCGAGGCCTGGGCAAAGGGCGCGTTCTGTGTGGAGAGCGTGCTGTTGGTGAAGTCGCGCAGCATGTAGCCGACACGGACCAGGCCGTTGATCTTGCTGGAGAGATCTCCCTTCACGCCGACCGAGAGGCGGTGGTCATGCGTGCTGAGGCCCGAGCGGTTCGCAGGATCGTGGTTGGTCGAGGTCGTGCGAAAGGCATACCCCGCGAAAGTTTCCAGCTTGGGGGAGACCAGAAAACGACCGTCCGCTCCGAAGAGCTCCTTGCCCACATCACTGTAGCCCTCCTGTCGGGCGCGCTCCTCGGTCACATCAACCAGCAGACGGAAGCCGAACTTCTCGGTGAACCAATGGCCGGCGTTGCCGCTGAAGGTGTAGCGGTCGAAGAGCGTGAGATCGTTGATGTAGGTGTTGGCATAGGCACCACGATTGATGCCGACGGAAAGGCTTCCGTCCGTCTTGCCCTCCTCATCGCCCCAAGTCAGGCCGGAGTTGAACTTGCCGTTTTCAGCGTCGTGTTGCGTGTTGTCGGCGAAACGCTGGATTTCCAGCGCGGTTTCCACGTTGAGTCGGATCAGGCCGGCATTGCGCAGGAAGGACAGCCCCGGGGTGAAGGTCACGATCGTGTCATCGATCTTACGGTTGCTGGAGTAAATGTTGCTGTCGTATTCGGCGCGCAGCTGCCCCGTGACAAAAAGCTCACCCTTGGCAAAAGGGACGAGTGCGAGGGCGGGAGTGGCGGCGAGGACGAGCAGGGCGGCGCTCGTGGCAGCCTTGCTAAAAATACGGGTGCTCATGTGGTTAAAGGGAGGAGTGGGCGGAGGGTGAAAGGAAAAGTGACGCTGGGGAAGAGCGATATGGCGATCAATGACTTATGTGATACGATGTGTGTTTTGACTCTGTTGTGACGAAGAAGAATCGCTGATGTTTAAGGGTGCCGGAGAGGAAAGACTTGCGGCATTACCTTGGCTCTCCATGCCTTGATGAGGTCGTCACCCCTTCATAAATGCGAGCCATCATTGTAGACGATGAAAAATTGGCACGTGAGGAATTGGCCAGGCTGATCAAGGACGTGCCAGGGGTTTCCCTCGTGGGGGAGGCCTCCAATGGAATGGAAGCCCTGTTGATCGTTTCCCAGGAGCAGCCCGACCTTGTTTTTCTGGACGTGGAAATGCCGGGCATGTCGGGTTTCGAATTCCTGGAAAAACTCCCGGCCCCGCATCCGGCGATCATCTTCACCACCGCCTACGAGGAGTTTGCCCTGAAGGCCTTTCGCGTGGACGCGATTGACTATCTGCTCAAGCCCATCGATCCCGACCTGCTTGCCAAGGCCGTCAGCAAGATGGAGCAGTTTTCGCCTCACGCCGGCAGCAGGAGGCCGGCCTCAGCATCTGACGGCAGTCACCTCAAGCCTGAGGACAGGGTCTTTGTGCGAGACGGCACACGTTGCTGGTTCATCAAGGTCGGCAGCATCCGCCTGCTCGAATCCGAGGGAAACTATACGCGGCTTCACATCGGGAATGACAAGCCCCTGGTCCATGGGGCGCTGAAGGCTTTCCAGGCGCGTCTCGATCCCACGGTGTTTTTCCGCGTCAATCGCACGCAGATCGTGAATCTCGCGAATGTCGAACGTGTCGCGCTCGGGCTCAATGAGGAGCTTGTCGCCCACCTCTCGGATGGCATGCAGGTGACGATGAGTCGCCGCATGGCCCAGGCCTTCCGGGAACAGTGGGGTTTTTAGGAAGGCAGGGCAGTGCAGGGCTCGCTGGGTGCTCGGGCCGTGCAGTCCACCACGCACTCAGCTGCCGAGGGGGACGGTGACCGTGGCCTGGACCCGCGGCCCCTCGATTTCGCGGAGCGTCATGCCGGCCTTGTTGCCATAGAGCAGGCGAAGGCGGGTCTGGATGTGGGTCAGGCCGGTGGCCGTGGCTTGAGGCGGGGTGGGCACCAGCGGGCCGTCGTTGGTCACGGTCACGCTCAGGCCCTGCGGCACCAGGCTTGCCTCGATACGAATTTCGCCGCCCTCGGGTCGCCGGGAGATGCCGTACTTGGCGGCGTTTTCCACCAGGGTCTGCAGGATCATGGGGGGAAAGGGGACGGCCTCGCAGTGCTTGGGAACCGCGATGCTCAGGCGCATGCGCTCGCCGAAACGGAATTGCTCGATGCTCAGGTAGTTCCTCACGAGCGTGAGTTCCTCGCCGAAGCGGACCTTGTTTTCCTGGGTGGTGTTGAGGGAGTTCCTCAGGAAGCTGGCCAGCCGTGTGACAAAGTCCCGCGCACCCTCGGGGTTTGAGGCAATCAGGGCGCGCAGGGTGTTGAGGGCGTTGAACAGGAAATGCGGGTGGATGCTGTGCTTGATGTTCTTGAGTTCCGCTTCCTGCGCGAGTGTCTGCTCTTGGAGGCGCTTGGCGCGGTTGCGCTCCGTGCAGTCCACGAGGATGCCGTTCTGGCTTCCGCGCAGGGCGGCCGAGGCGGGCGGCGTCGGCAGCCTGCGGCACACCAACTCGCGCCAGCTTCCATCGGGAAGGCGCAGGCGGAATGGCTCCTCCTCGTTCTCGGCGAGCGGGGGCTCCTCCTGGAGGTCGCAGAGGATGCTCAGAGGGCGGCTGGCCTCCACTTCGCCGGCGAGGGCGGCGGGCTTCACGCCCTTTCCGGGCTCTGTGCGGAAGTACGCGGCCCAGTCGGGATCGTGCAGGATGAGCCCGCAGCCCGGGTGCCATTCCCACAGGGCCAGCTGGGCGTCCTTGAGGGCGTGGCGTGTGAGGGCCTCGAGGCGGAGCCGATGCCGCTGGAGCGTGCCGATCAGGAGGCTGGAAAGGCACAGGATGCTGATGAAGAGATCGAGCGAAAGGGCCGTGCGGAGGGGGTCACTCGCGACGAAGTAGCCTGTTCCCGTGGAGGTCGAGGCGATGAGGACGAGGCTCATCAGGAGCAGGGTCAGCATCGCCGCGGACAGGCTGATGCCTACGGCCAGCCAGGCGATGAGGGGGAAGAGGATGATGGCGAAGGGGTAATTGCCCGTCGCCTCCTGGAACCAGGGGCTGAGCTCCGCGTAGAGGGCCAGCGGGCCCAGGACCACAATGCTGGCGACCAGGAGGCGGACCCTGGGAACCATGGTCCGCCATTCGTTCGAATTGTAGAGGGTGATGGCAGGCACGCACAGACCGATGCCAGCCATGTTGGCCCAAAGCTCCATCCAGAGCGCGGAGCTGCTGAGGGTGGAGGGGCTGAACACCTGCAGCAGCGCCAGCTCGAGTGCTGAGCC
>JAHFTI010000051.1:0-4448 GCA_023265535.1 Opitutaceae bacterium | reverse complement strand
CGCCACGTCGCTCATGGCGCGGAAATCGTTGTCCCAATACCTGCGGCGCAACAGGGTGATCGCCAGGCCGCATTCGGCGAGCGCCTTGGCCAAGTCCACCGCGTAATGCAGCGGGGACGCTTGGACGCAGGCCAGCATGAGGCCGAGGAGGACACCTGGGATGTGCGAACGCCGGCAACGCAGGAGGAGCCCGATGGAAAGCCCTGTGGGCAGCCAGAGCAGGAGGTTCGGGGTGCCCTCCAGGTTAAACCAATGCCGCGACAGCCAACCGGAGGCTCCGATGAGAAGGGCTGCCACCCCGTTGCTCCAGGAGCGGGGGGCGGCACCAGTCATCAGCAGTCTCCTATGCATGGGACTTCAGTCTTCCTTCTTCGAATAGTAGGCAGCGTAGTCGCGGTAGGAATAGGTCGAGTAATAATAGCTCTTCGATTTCTCGTCGGGCATCGCATTCAGCACCGCGCCGGCGTGGATGAGCTTCGTCTTGCGCAGCCGCGCGAGCACCTGTGCGGCCTGGGGGCGCCCCACCTTGGCGAAGCGACACACGAAGACCAATTCGTCCGCCACCAAAGAGAAGGCCTCGGCGTCAGGGAAGAGGCCTGCGGGAGGCGTGTCCAGGATCAGCAGGTCGAACTGGCTTTGGAGGGCCTCCAGCAGGCCTGTCAGTGCGGGCGTTTCGAGCATCTCTGACGCCTTGTGGGAGACGCCGCCGGTGCGCAGCAGGGAGAAGTTGGGCGCGATCTCCACGATGCCCAGCTTGGGGTCCAGGCCGATCGTTGCCTCGCCCTTTTTGTAGGCTTCCACCCAGGTGAGGGTGCCGGTTTTGTTGTCCAGGCCGAAGCCCTTGTGGAGGCTGGGGCGGCGGAAATCGCAGTCGACGAGCAGAACCCGTTTGCCATGGGCCGCGAAGGTGCCGGCCAGATTGGAGGCGACGAAGCTTTTGCCTTCGCCGGGGACCGTGCTGGTGATGAGCATGGTCTTCGGAAAATCGGTTTTCGATGACAGGTGGAGGTGGCTGTACAGCGCGCGGAAACCCTCCACGGTGCGTTCGTCGAGGTCCTTGATGACGATCTGGTCGCGTTGATCGTCGGGAACCTTCTTGAGCGTGCCGATCTCGGCCAGCAGCGGCAGTTTCAGGTAGTTTTCCACGTCGGACCAGAGCTTGATGCGCTGGTCGAGCATGTCGGCACCCAAGGGGTAGCCCATGCCGATGGCACCCGCGATCAACACCAGGATGAGGGCGATCTTGAGGCGGTTGGGATCGGTGGGTTTGGTGGGGAGGCCCGCGCGGTCCACGAACTTGATGTTGGTGTTCTGAAGCTGGCTGGAGATGGCCGTCTCGTTTTGCCGGGCGAGCACCTGGGTGTAGAGGGTGCGCGTGGTGTCGACCTCGCGCCGGAGCACATTGTAGCGCACGGAAAGCTGCGCCATGGTGAGTGATTCCTTCTCGGCCAGCCCGAGTTCCTCCTGGAGGCGGGCTTCCTGGGCCTTGGCCTTGGACAGCTGGTTGCGCAGGTCGGAGATGGCGATCTCGGTCTGCTCGCGAAGGACCTTGGTGAGGGCTTCGATTGCACTGGCGTTGTCCTGCATGTTCGGGTGCAGGGGGCCGTAGCGTTCGCCGAGGACGGCTCGCTTGGTCTTCAGTTCATCGATGTCCTTCTGGACCTGGGTGAGGTTGAGGAATTCCGTCACGCGGGCCAGCTGCAGCGGGTCGCCGCCTGCGGCCATGATCTTGGCCGCCTGTTCCACTCGGGAGCTCAGGTTGAGGGTGCCCACGCGGGCTTGGGTGAGGGCCGAGCTCAGGTCGCGAACGCGGGCTGCGACGATGTTCTGGTTGTCCTCAAGGGAGATCAGGTTGTGGGCTTCGCGATAGGCCTGCAGCTCGGACTCGCAGCGCTCCACCTTTGCGCGGAGCTCTTCGGCCTGGGCGGTGAGGAAGGAGGTGGCGGCACTGTTGCGTTCGGTGCTGCGGCTGATGAGGTAGCTGATGTACCCTTCGGCAATGCGGTTGACCAGGAATTGGGCCTGGGCAGGCACCTGATGGCGCACGCTCAGCGTGATGAGAAGGGTGCGGCCGTTTCGTTCGGCGGTGAGGTTCTTGAGGAGGTAGCGCTCCAGGCGATCCTCCTCCGTCACCGGCTCGGTTTCGGAATCCGGCTCGGGCGCGGGCACGGTGGCCAGGGCCGCCGCCCTTTGCTGCGAGGTGAGGCCGAAGCAGAAGGAGGCGAGAAAGCTGTGGCTGCGAATCTGCTCCAGGTGGGTGAGCACAAAGGCATCGGTGAGGGAGCCGTCCACGGAGGTGTCGACCACCTGCTTGATGTCCATGACCCGATCATTGCTGCGCTCGACCAAAAGGGAGCCCTGCGCCATGTAAATCGGGGGCTGCCTCAGAAGCACAAAGCCGGTGATGCCACACACGAGCACCATCAAGGCCAGGGCCCCGAGCCAGCGTTCGCGAAGGACCCAGAGGAGATGCTTCCAGTCAACAAGCGAGCCGGAGGCCGTCAGGTCTTGTTGTTGGGAAGGTATGTGATCCTGTGAAGGGGAAGGCATGTGAAGGTCGAAGGGTCTTGAGCCAGCTATGGGTGAGCGGTGCTCTGCGCTAGGGGGGGGATGAGTGGGCTTGGGTGGACGGCTTAGAACAGTCGCTCAGGGACAAAGATGACGTCGTCGGGCTGGATAATGAAGCCCGTCTTGGTGCCCTTTCCGTCAATCATTCCAGCCACATCCACCGTGGTGCTTTGCTCTGCGCCATTGCTCAACTTGCGGGTGACCTGGACACTCTCGCCCTTGCTGATGCGGGTGAAGCCGCCCGCCTTGCTGATGGCCTCGACGATGGAGATGGAGCTGGCTTCGATCGGGAGCGTGATCTTGCCGGGTGTGCGGACCTGTCCCAATACAAAAACCTCCCGGGGATAGTATTCCTTCACGCTGAGGCTGACCTGCGGACGGATGTAGATTTGTCTCTCGATATAGACCTGCCGGATTTTGTTCTCGGCCTCGGTGGTGCTGAGGCCGCGCAGGGAGACCGAGCCGATCAGGGGGAGCGAGACGCGGCCGTCGCCGTCGATGCGGCGTTCGATGGTCATGTCGGGTTCGCCAAGGATGGACATGGCGATGAGGTCTCGGGGAAAGAGTTTGTAGCCGCTGGTGTTGGCGGAATCGTTGCTCTCCGCTGCCTTCAGGATGGGGAGAAGGCAGAGTAGCAGGGCGCCAAGGAAAAGGGAGACGAGGCGGGTCATAGGGAGGAAGCGCGGATGGTAAAAGTGAAGGGGGGAAGCGCAATCCTAGAACCTCGGTCGGAAGTGACGAGGAGGATGACCGCGTGCGAGGCGTGAGGGATGGCGGCGCCGGCCGCCCGGCCGAGGCCGTTCAGGGCTGAGTCGAACGGGTGCGGGAGAAGTGTTCGCGCAGGACCAGTGCGATGAACCTCGGGTTGTGCCAGAGGTAGCGGCGCCAGAGCCGCCGCGGTTCCATGGCCAGGCGAAAGGCCCATTCCAGGCCCAGGCGTTGCATCCAGGCGGGGGCCTGGCGGACATGGCCGGCGTGGAAGTTGAAGGCTGCGCCGACGCCGAGCATGACGGCCGGTATCCGGCCCTGATGAGCGGCCATCCAACGCTCCTGTTTGGGGCAACCCAGGCCAACGAAGAGAATGCGGGCGCCGCTGCGCTTGAGCTGCTCGCAGTAGTCGGCGTCCAGTTCGGGGCTGATCGGCCCGAAGGGAGGGGAGATCGCGCAGGCAATGGAGAGCTTCGGGAAACGGGCGAGGAGAGTGCGTGTCAGTTGCGCGAGGACGTCGGGCGAGCCGCCGAAGAGGGCGACGGGGAGGCCCTGGGTGGCGGCGGCCTCGCAGACGTGAAGCATGAGGGTGGGGCCGTACACGCGTTCGGCGGCGTGGTGCCCCCGGCGGCGCAGAACCCACACCAGCGGCATGCCGTCGGAAGTCACCAAGGCGGATTGGTTGATGAGGGCGCGGTATTCGTCGCTGTCGTGCGCCTCCATCGTCAGGTGAACATTGGCGATGGCGACGTAGCGGGAGCGGGCCTGGCCATCGGGCTCGGCGGCCCAGCGCGTGATCAGGGCGGTGCTGCTGGCGTAGGTGCCGGCATCGATGCGCATGCCGCCGATGTGAATGGAACCGGGGGCGGTCGTGGGGGCGGGTGTTGAGGCGGGAAGGGAGCTTCCTTGGACTTGGCTCATGGGTGGATCATCGGGCTCCGGAGCCCAGAAGGACCACACGCACGGTCCTCACGAGGATGACCAGATCAAGCCAAATGGACCAATTCATGACGTAATAGGGGTCCCAGCGGATCATGCCGGCGTTGCCGGAGTCGCTGCGGCCGGAGACCTGCCAGAGGCCGGTGATTCCAGGCCGCATACGTTCGCGCTGTTCGCGGACCGCGACGGGGAGCTGTTCGTAATGATAGAAGGGAAGTGGGCGCGGGCCCACC
>JAHFTI010000050.1 GCA_023265535.1 Opitutaceae bacterium | reverse complement strand
AGGTGCACGACTCCGACGGCATCATGATCGCCCATGCCGGCGGCGAATGGCTCTGGCGCCCGCTCACCAATCCCGATCAAGTCCGCTCCTCCGCCTTCGCCGACCAGAATCCCCGCGGCTTCGGCCTCGTGCAGCGCGACCGCAACTACTCCAGCTACGAGGACCTCGAGGCCAACTATCACCTGCGTCCCAGCGCCTGGGTCGAAACCATCGGCAACTGGGGCAAGGGCTTCGTGCGCCTGGTGGAGATCCCCACCCCGGACGAGACGAACGACAACATCGTGGCGTTCTGGCAGCCCGAATTCCCCGCCGCCCCCGGCGAACCCATGGACTTTGAATACAAGCTGCACTGGTTCATCGGCCAGGACGTGAAGCCGCCCGCAGGCTACGCCATCGCCACCCGCATCGGCCACTCCAAGACCCACGAGCCCGACCTGCAGCGTTTCATCGTGGATTTCGACAGCGCCTACCTGCACAACAAGCCCGATGACCCCGAAGTGGAGGCGGTCGTCTCCGTCGGCCCCGGCGCCGCCCTCGTGCACCAGGCCCTCCAGAAAAACCGCTTCAACGGTTCCTGGCGCCTCGCCTTTGCCCTGCGTCCCGACGGCAGCAAACAGCCCGTCGAACTGCGCTGCTTCCTCCGCAAAAAGCCCAACGTCCTCACCGAAACATGGAGCTACCGCTGGAACCCCTAGGCAACTTCCGCCCGCAGACGGGCACCTTGGAGCAATGGAATGCGGCCTACGTGCGTACGGAGGACTATCTCCGCGCGCACCGCATCCACAGCCGTCTCCACCAAAGCCGCCTGATCCAGTACATCCTTGAGCGCGCCGCCAAGCGCCACCTGGCCACTCCGGACAAGAGCCCCACCACGCTCGCAGCCGAGGAAACCGAGAAACTCATGGACACCTGGTTCGCCGAGGTGCTCAACGCGCCCGACCGCAACCACGAGCGCATCGCGACCGACGGCCGCGTCGCCCTGCTGCTGTGCGACGGCCCGCAACGCTGGCCCTACGCCTTCCTGGACGAGAAACAGATCCCGGACGACTTCAGGAAGGCCATGAGGGAAAGCTCCATGCGCGCCGGCCCCGACCTCGCCGTCTCCAACATGGTGCCACGCCCCATCGATCTCGGCCTGATCACCGAGGCCGCCGGTGAAACGCTGGAGCAGTTCGAGCGCTACCCCCTGCTGCGCACCCTGGCCCTCTGGGCGCTGTTCATCGCCACGCTCGCCTTCCTCTTCTACAATTCCCGCTGAGCCCGTCGTCGACGACGGAAACACTCCCTTCTCCCCGACATGTCCGCCCTTTTCGACACCAGCAAGATGGATCCCCGGCGCCTGAACCGCCGCCGCTTCCTGTTCTTCTCGGGGATCTTCGTGCTCACCTCGCTCGCCCTCTGGGTGATGGCCGACCTGCTCTGGGCCGACGGCATCACCGTGATCGAGGGGGCGATCCTCGCCCTCTTCGGCATCCTTTTCGCCCACATCTCCATCGGCTTCTGCACGGCGATGACGGGCTTCTACGTCATCAACCGCGGCGGCGACTCCTGCCGCATCATCAATTCCGTCGACTGGACCAAGGAGCCCAAGCTTGCCTCGACCGCCATCATCCTCCCCGTCTTCAACGAGGACGTCAGCCGCGTGTTCGAGGGCCTGCGCGTCATCTTCCGCTCCGTCGAGGAGACCGGTAAGCTGGAGCACTTCGACTTCTTCATCCTCAGTGATTCCAACCAGCCCAACCAATGGATCCAGGAGGAGGTGGCCTGGGTGGAGTTGTGCAAGCAGGTGAAGGGCTTCGGCAAGATCTTCTACCGCAAACGCCGCCAGTCCATCAACAAGAAGGCGGGCAATGTCGCGGACTTCCTGCGCCGCTGGGGCAAGAACTACCGCTACATGATCGTGCTCGACGCCGACTCGATCATGACCGGCAAGGCCCTCGTGCAGCTCGTCGCCATGATGGAGGCCAACCCCAAGGCCGGCATCATCCAGACCGCCCCGCGCATCGTCCGCGGCGAGTCCCTCTACACGCGCATCCAGTCGTTTGCGAACGGTCTCTACAGTCCGCTCTTCCTCGCCGGCCTGAACTACTGGCAGCAGATGGAGGGCAACTACTGGGGCCACAACGCGATCATCCGCATGAAGCCCTTCATCGACCACTGCGCCCTGCCCGACCTTCCGGGCAGCGAACCCTTCGGCGGCCGCATCCTTTCCCACGACTTTGTCGAGGCGGCCCTCATGCGCCGCGCCGGCTGGTCCGTCTGGCTCGTGCCCGAGATCGAGACCACCTACGAGGAAGGCCCGCCCACCCTGATCGACAGCGCCAAGCGCGACCGCCGCTGGTGCCAGGGCAACATGCAGCACACCTGGCTGCTCACCACGCGCGGCTTCAAGCCGGCCAACCGTTTCCACCTCGGCATGGGCGTCATGGCCTACGTGTCATCGCCGCTCTGGATGCTCTTCCTGATCCTGAGCACCATCCATGTGTTCGCGCTGGTCACCGCAACCACCCACCTGCCGCGCTTCCAGGAGTACACCAACCTCTTTGGCTACGAGATCAAGATCCCGCAGGCGCTCTTCCTGTTCGCCTTCACCATGCTGCTCCTCTTCCTGCCCAAGGTGGTGAGCCTCATCTCGGCGCTCGGCAACACGGAGACCGCGGACAAGTTCGGTGGACGCGCACGCATGGTGCTCTCCGCCGTCCTGGAGACCGCCACCTCCACGCTGCTCGCCCCGATCAACATGGTGTTCAACTCCAAGTTCGTGATCTTCACCCTGCTTGGCCAGGGCGTGGGCTGGATCACCCAGCGCCGCGATGCCGGCGACGAGGGCACCGACTGGCGCGAGGCCATCCTGACCCACTGGACCATGACCGCCTTCGGCCTGATCTGGGGCGTCAGCGCCTTCATCCTCTCACCGATGTTCTTCTGGTGGCTCAGCCCGGTCATCGCCGGCCTCGTGCTTTCCATCCCGCTCTCCATCTTCCTGAGCAAGTCCTCGATCGGCCGCCAGGCCCGCGAGGTGGGCCTCTTCCTCGCCCCGGAGGAAACCCAGCCCTGCCACGAGCTCAGGCGCCTCGAGAAGAACCTCTCGGAGTGTTACCAGCACCTCCAGCCCATCGAGCCCCTCCGCAACGACTACGGCATCCTCCAGGCGGTCCTGGACCCGTACGTGAACGCCATGCACGTCTCCATCCTGCGCCGCCGCCGCCCCAGCGAGGAATCGCGCGAATGGTTCATGCAACTGCGCGAACGTGTGCTGCGCGAAGGCCCCTCCAAGCTCACCACCAAGGAAAAGATGGCGCTGCTCCTCGATGCCGAATCCATGATCTGGCTGCACGAGGAACTCTGGCGCCAGCCCAGCGACTCCCTCGCCGAATGGTGGCGCCTCGCCATGCGCCAGTACAATGTGCTGACGACCACGCCCGTCACGGCGCTGTATCGCTAAGGCGGATACACGCCCTTCCCGTCGGTCGCCCCGCGCGAGCCGCAACCTGGCGCGGGACGGGGCCTGGAAGGCCCGGCGAGGCCCGGGGGAGAGGACAGCGCTTCCGGCGCCGGATTGGGGCGCTACACACGAAGGCCCCCACAAAGTCTCCCCGCAATCCTCTCGGCGCACTTGCCCTGCCCTGCCGTTCCTGACTTTGTAACTGCACTCAAGCCCGACCTGCGCCCCTTACCGCACCATGCTCCTCACTCTCGTAGCCGTCCTCCTCGTGCTTCGCCTGGCAGGCGAGCTTGTGCTCGCCGAACTCAACCGCCGCGAAATCCGGCGCCATGCCGACAAGGCTCCCGAGGCCGTGGCCGCCATCCTTGACGCCCCCACCTATGCGAAGTCCGTGGCCTACTCCCAGGCCAAGCTGCGCTACGGCATGATCACCGAGTGCTTCGACACCGCCCTGCTTGGCCTTCTGGTCTTCAGCGGACTCCTGCCCTGGCTCCACTCCTTCTTTGCGCCCCTCTCAGCCACCGGCAGCTGGAACCAGGCGCTGTTCCTGATCGCCACCGCCCTGCTCATGGGCATCCCCGGCATCCCCTTCGAATGGTGGGAGCAATTTCGCCTCGAGCAACGCTTCGGCTTCAACAACAGCAGCCTCGGCCTCTGGATCGGCGACAAGGTGAAGGGCACCCTGGTGAGCCTCCTCATCGGCTTCCCGCTGCTCTGGGCCCTGCTCTCGCTCGTCGGCTGGGTGGGCCAATACTGGTGGCTCTACGCCTTCGCCCTGGTCTTCCTTTTCCAGCTGGCGATGATGATCCTCTACCCGAAGCTCATCGTCCCCCTCTTCAACAAGCTCACCCCGCTCCCCGAGGGCGAACTGCGCACCCGCCTCCTGGCTCTCGCCGACCGCACCGGGTTCCACGCCCGCAGCATCGAGGTCATCGACGGCTCGAAACGCTCGGGACACAGCAACGCCTACTTCACGGGCTTCGGCCGCTTCCGCCGCATCGTGCTTTACGACACGCTCATCCAGCAACTCAGCATGGAGGAACTCGAGGCGGTGCTCGGCCACGAGATCGGCCACTACCGCTGCGGCCACATCCCGCGCATGCTCGCCCTGGCCGCCCTCATGATGCTCGGCGCCTTCGCCCTGATCGCCTGGCTGGCCGCCTCCACCTGGTTCAACCCTGCCTTCGGCTTCGCTCCCGGCGACCTGGCTCCCGCCTTCCTGCTCTTCGCCCTTCTCAGTGGCTGCGCCACCTTCTGGCTGACCCCGCTCGGCAACCTGCTGTCGCGAAAACACGAGTACGAGGCCGACGCCTTCGCGCGCCGCGCCATGGGCTCCCCCGCCCCCCTCGTCTCCGCGCTGCGCAAGCTCGCCCAGAAAAACCTGGTGAACCTCACGCCGCATCCCCTCTACAGCGGCTTCCACTACTCCCACCCCACGCTCGTGGAGCGGGAGCGCGCGCTTCACGCCGCCGACTGAGCCTGCACGAGGCTGCGAATCCACTCCATGAGTCCCCTGGTCCAAGCCCTCACGTTGCTCCTCGTGGCGGGCCTGGTCCTTCGCCTGCTCGCCCCCGCCCGCCTGCGCGCCGCCCTGCCCTGGCTGGTGCTCGCCGGCCTCGCGATCCCGCTGTGCAGCTTCGCCCACGCGATGCTCTGGAGCTCCCTCATGCTCTACGACGACGAGGGCTACGTGCTGCACTCGCTGCGGGACTTCCTCTCCGGGGGCGCGCTCTACGACCAGGTCTACACGCAGTACGGCCCCTTCCCCTACCTGTTCTGGAAACTGCTTTCCACGGCGGGGCTGCAGCCCACGCACCTGAATGGCCGGGCCCTCACCCTCGTGCTTTGGGTGGGCTGCTCCGCCGGCTGCGCGTGGGTCGCCTGGCGCCTGTGCCGGCAATGGCTCGCCTCCGCCCTCGCCCTCGCCGGCAGCCTCGTCTTCCTCTGGCCCATGTCCAGCGAGCCCTCCCATCCCGGTTCGCTCGTCTGCCTGCTGGGCATCCTGGGGGCCCTGCTGCTCTCGGGCGCCGCCCCGCCCCGGCGCCGGGACCTCGCCGCGCTGGGCGTCGTGGCGGCGCTGCTGTTCCTGACCAAGGTCAACACGGGGGTCTTCCTGGTCGCCGCACTCGCAGCCTGGTGGGTCCTCCGCCTCGCGTATCAGAATGCCGGATACAAATGGCTCCGCCCGGCGGTCCTCTGCCTGCTTCCCCTCCTGCCCTGGCTGCTGATGCGCCCGCTGCTCGCCCAGCCCGCCATGCTGTGCTTCGCCGCGGTCTCCAGCGCGGCCCTGCTCAGCATCCTGCTGGCACAAGGCGTCCCGCCCCAGGCCGGCCCGGTTGAGGGAACGCCCTCCCCAGGGCAGCCCCTGCCCCCGGGTGCACGCCCCCTTTCCCTGGTCCCCCTTCCCCTGATCCTCGCCTTCGGCGGCACCTGCCTGATGGTCCTGGTCCCGTTCCTCCTGTCGGGCAGCAGCCTCGCGGGCCTGCTCGAGGGCATCCTGCTCACCCCCCTGCGTTTCCCCGACGCCTTCACGACCCCCGTGAACTGGCGCCCCGGAGCCCTCGCCGCCGCCCTTGCGGGCCCCGCCTGCGTCCTCCTGGCGCGACGCCTCGCCCCCACTCCGCGCCGCCTGGTCCTCACGCTGGCCTCCCTCGCCGCGCTGACGGCCTTCCTCCTGTGCTGGGCCGAGCTCGTGCCCCTCAACATGCAGGCCTTCCTGATGTCCTACGGGCTCGGCAGCACCTGGCTCCTCTGCCTGCCCGCCGAGAACCAGGACCGCTTCGCAGGCGCCCGGCAGGCCGTGGCCCTCGTGCTGCTCCTGCAGGCGCTCCAGGCCTTCCCCGTGGGCGGCAGCCAGATTTCCTGGGGCTGCGTGCTCTGGATCCCCCTCGCCTCGGCACGCCTTGTCCAACTTCTCTCCGAACTTCCCCGCATCCTCCCGCGCCTCCCCGCCCGCAGCCTCATCCTGCCCGCGACCCTCTGCGTCGCCGCCCTCCTCGCCGGAAGCCTGGACCACGAGTCAAAGGCCGCCCGCCGCCTGGCTGCAGGCAGCCGCCTGGAGCTTACCGGCGCCGAGTCCCTCATGGTCCCCACGAACGTAGCGACCGGCCTGCAGCTGATCTGCCGGAACGCCCGCCTCAACGGCGACCTGCTCTTCTCCATGCCGGGCGTGTACAGCTTCAACCTCTGGACAGGCCTGCCCACCCCCAACACCACCAATGCCACCCTCTGGTTCCGCCTGCTCAACGACACACAGCAGCTCGCCCTGCGCGACGCGCTCAGGCTCCATCCCGACGCGGTGATCATCCGCGAAAACTCCACGCTCGAGTACCTGCACTCCCGCGCCATCGGCATGCACGGCCCCCTCGTCGAGCACATCGAGACTGACTTCGAGGAGGTCCTGCGCCTCGAATCCCACAGCCTCCTGCTGCGCCGCGGACGGCAGGCGCGCCTGCACGGCATCCTGCATTCACTCGGAGCCGGCACGCACCCCGGCACGGAACTGCTCGCCGCCCGCGTATCCGAAAACGCACTACGCAGCGACACCCACGCCGAGCTCAGGCTGCTCGAGGGCGAATCGAGCCGCCTGCTCCTCGAATCCGGCCCCCGCCTCGCCACGCTGCCGCCCCGCGGCGAAGGCGACGCACGCGAGCTGTGCCTCCAGGTCCCCGCCATTCCGCAGCACGTTCCACGGTCGCGGCTGCTGCTCGTGCTGAAGGACCCGGCCGGAAGGACACTGGACATCGCCCGCTTTCCGTCCGCGCCGCCCCCCCCTTCCCCGCCGCCCTGACACCAGCCAGCCACCATGCAAGCAGCCAGCTTAAGCGACAAGCGATGGGTCCCCTGGGTGGCGCTATGCCTGCTCGTCCTCCACTTCGGCATCGCTGTGGGGAGCAAGGTTCACAACTCGGTCGCCGCCGACGAGCTCGTCCATTACTCCGCGGGCTTCTCCTACTGGCACTACAACGACTACCGCCTGCATCCCGAAAACGGGAACCTGCCCCAACGCTGGGCCGCCCTGCCCGCAGCGGCACTGTCCGACGCTGGATTCCCCTCTCATGAAGCGGCCGGGTGGACCGTCGGCGGAGCCTGGAGCATGGGCTATGAGTTTTTTTATCAAAGCGGAAACGATCACTTTCCCCTTCTCATGACAGGACGAGCCATGATCGCCCTGCTGTCCGTGGCGACGGGGCTCCTTGTCTTCCTCTGGTCGCGGCAGCTTTATGGTGACAAGGCTGCTCTCTTCTCCCTGGTCCTGTATTGCTTCAGTCCCGACACCCTCGCACACGGGGCCCTCGTCACCTCGGACATGGCCGCCACCCTGGCCTTCCTCCTCAGCCTGGGGCTTTACTGGAGACATCTCCATGATGGAGGCTGGCGCCTGCTTCTGCTGAGTTCCCTGTGTTTCGGAGTGGCATGGGTGACGAAATATTCCGCCGTCATCCTGCTGCCTGTCTTTGGATTCCTGGCTCTCCTCCGTTGCCTGGATCGCAAGGCACTCAACCTGGGATCAAGCAGGAGCTGCTCCTTCCCGGGCAAGGCTGCCGCCCTGTCCGCCTCACTCCTTGTGCACGCCACGGTGGCCGCCGGTGTGATCTGGCTGTTCTATGGCTTCAGGTACAGTGCATCCAACCCACTCTATCCGCCCGCCGCCGACTTCAGCCACTCCTGGTCTGTGATCAATCGGAGCATCGGCACACCCGGAATCCTGCTCAGCAAGGTGGCCGAACTCCGCCTGCTCCCCGAGGCGTTTCTCTATGGCTTTGCCTATGTGTTGGAAACCATCCGCCAGAGGGCCGCCTTCCTCAACGGGGAATACTCCACCACCGGCTGGCCCTCCTTCTTCCTCTTCACCTTCCTGTACAAGACCCCCCTGTCCCTCTTCCTGATCCTGCTTGGTGTCACCCTTGTGCACCTGCGATCCTGGCTGGGAGAAGCTGCCCAGGGACTCGCTCGGCTCCGCGAGGAACTCCACCGCATCGCCCCCCTTGTATGCTTCCTTCTCGTTTACTGGGTGCTGTCGATCACCTCGCACCTCAACATAGGACACCGCCACCTCCTTCCGATTTATCCGGTGCTTTTCATCCTCTGCGGCGCATTGTTCGCACCAAGGTTCACTCAACGGGCCGGGGTGCGGCCTGCACTCAAATGGACCTTGGCGGGGATCTTCGCCCTCGAGGCACTCCTCGTTTTCCCCAATTTCCTGAGCTATTACAACCCCATCGCCGGAGGCCCAGCCAACGGCTGGCGTCATCTCGTGGATAGTTCGACCGATTGGGGGCAGAACATGCCCCAGCTCGCGAACTGGCTGCGAGAGCGAAGGGCCGCTGGCGACAAGCGCCCCGCATTCCTGTCCTACTTCGGTTCCTGCTCGCCCAACTACTACGGAATCGTGGCCGAACGTCTGCCCTGCGAAACCATCCTGCCCTTCCCCCGCCGCACAGCCGAACTCAAGCCGGGCATCTACTGCATCAGCGCGACCATGCTCCAGCAGGTGTACAGCCCGTACAGCGGCCCTTGGAGCGATCGGTTCGAGGAGAGCTATCTCGCCCTGCTGCCACCTGACAGGCTGGCCCCCCCGCAGGCGGGGCACACACCCCGAAACGCCAGCCTGTCGGCCGGCAAGGTCGCAGGCTCGTGGGACAACAACGAGCACACCTTCGATCAGCTTCGCTTTGCCAGACTTTGCCATTACCTGAGGGCAAGGGGCCCGGACGAGGTGCTGGGTGGATCGATCCTGATCTTCAGCCTGGATGAGCTCGAATTGAACCGGGCCCTCCTGCTTCCCCTTGGACCTTGGCGCGCATGGATCGACCAGGTGCACTCCAAAGACTGACGCGCCGCACCTCCGGCTTCCAGGGCCCGATCACTTCCTCCGGGCCACCAGCAGGAGACTTACACCCCAGGGCATCGGGAAACGAATCATTCCTGTCCAGACGAAGAGGCGGCGCAGGCAGGAATTGATCCACGCCGGAGGCAGATAATCCTCCCCCCGCCTCTGGGTGCGAGGAAACCGGAGTTTCCTGACCAGCCAGACAAGGGGAAACACGAGCGTGTTGGTATAGTTCACATGGCAGACCTCCAGCTCGCCACACTGCCCAAAGAGTCTTCGCAGCGTTGTGCGATCGTAGCGCCTGAAATGGTGCAACGCCACATCCCAGTCACTCCACAGAGCCATCGAGGCAGGCACCGTGACTACCACATAGCCTCCAGGCTTGACCACCCGTGCCACTTCCTTGAGCGCCTCCCCATCCTCCTTGATCTGCTCGAGCACATCGAGCATCTTCACGAGATCGAATTGCCCGCACGGGAAAGGCATGCCCTCCGGCCCGAGACCGTGCACCCGATCGGCAGGAAACCTCTCCCGAAGCATCCTCAGGGAATCCTCGTGGTCATCCAAGACGTGCACCTCGTGGACGGCGCCCATCTCAGCGGCAAAACATCCCGTGCCCGCCCCGCAGTCCAGCATCCTCAGGCGCGCAGTCTCCCCGAGGAAACGCACGATCCAATGCCTCACCAGTTCCCTCTTGCCGGCATAATACCAGTGAGAGTTTTCCACCCTGGCCAAATTGGTATATTCTTGCGGGTTCATGTGAAGGAGACAAAGGCTGGATCCACCGACCGCATCAAATTGGCCGCAATGGTGTGATTGTCGACTTATATCAGCCACATGAAAAACCACGCAAGGACATGCTATGAAGCACTTATTGTCATGGCATTGCTCCTGCTTCATGCAGGTCTGGCGCTCTACGCGACCGTCTCAATGTCGTGTACGGTCGATGAACTGCCTCACCTGACTGCGGGGCATTCCTACTGGAGCCACCAAGCCTACCACCTGCATTCGGAAAATGGCATGCTCCCCCAGCGCTGGGCGGCTCTTCCTGCGGTCCTCGGGGACCTGAGGCCGCCCAATCCCCAACATGTCGACTGGCACAGATCCGATGTCTGGACGATCGGTCTTGATTATCTCTACAACAACACTGCCAGCCCTGAGGCCATCCTTCTCAATGCCCGCACCTTTTCACTGGTCTGGAACCTGGGCCTGGGCCTGCTCATCTTCTGCTGGGCTCGCTCGCTCTTCGGGCGAAACGGGGCTTTCTTTGCCCTGGGTCTCTTCGCTGTCTGCCCGGTCTTTCTCGCGAACGGCCCGCTCGTCACCTCCGATGCCTGCGCCTGCTTTCTTCTCCTGGCCGCCATCGGGGCCTTCTGGCGGCACCTTCACCACAACACGCTCGGCACACTCCTCCTGAGCGTGCTCTGCCTCGGCCTTTGCTGCGTGGCCAAGTTCAATGCAGCCCTCCTCCTTCCCCTCTTCATACTCCTCCTGCTCCTCGCCTGGCTGGCACACAGGGCGGGGCATGAGGTGGCTCTTTTCCGCCAGCCAGCCCGCTCCCTCGGCCTTGGCCTCCTCAGCCACCTGTCGGGGGCGGTTTTTGTCATCTGGTTGTTCTTCGGTTTTGGCACCCATGCGCCACCTCCCTTCCAAACCCACTATTTCGGGTGGGAGGAAATCCGCCAGGGCATAGGCTGGAAGGCCGGGTTCCTGCAGTGGATCAGTGCCCATCATCTGCTCCCAGATGATTACCTGCGGGGCTTCGGCACCGTGCTCCACATGGCGCAGCAACGAGGCGCCTTCCTCAACGGCGAATGCAGCACCTCCGGGTGGATCTCCTTCTTCCCCTACGCCTTTCTTGCAAAGACGACTCTCACCCTGCTGGTCATCACCCTGCTGCTCCTGGTGTGGAAAGCCGCAAGTCTGCGCAATTTCCTGAAGGTCGCCAAACTCCGGGACCTGGTGGGAACGCGTACCTACCATTGCCTGCCACTCCTGGTCTTCTTCGCCCTCTTCTGGGCCAGCTCCCTGACGCTGAAACTCAACATCGGCCACCGCCACATCCTCCCCGTCTATCCGGTGCTCTACATCCTGGCGGGCGGACTGGGCGCCTGGTTGCTTGCGCGCCCCGGCCTTGCCCCACGCCTGCTGGCTGGTCTTCTGCTTGTGAGCCAGGCTGTCGAATGCGCCAGGATTGCCCCGCACTTTCTGGCCCATTTCAACCCGCTCGTCGGTGGCCCCGCCCAAGGCTACCGTCAGCTGGTCGACAGCTCGCTGGACTGGGGACAGGACCTGCCCGGTCTTCAGGACTGGCTAGACCAGGACCAGCAGGCCCGTGCCGGGGCCCCCGTGTACCTTGCCTACTTCGGAAGCGCCCCCATCCCCCACCACGTGCCAAAGGCGGGAATCCTGGTCAACCTCATGAGGATCCGGGTGCCGGGTGACGCCGTCCTTGCCAAGCCGGGCCTCTACTGCATCAGCGCCACCCTTCTTCAGCAGAGCTACATGGCGCCGCGCGACTGGAGTGTGGAATTCGAGCGCAGCTACCAACTCAAGCGCCACCTGGCCCAGGAGCTCCTGTCCGTGCCTCGGTATCCCCGCACCCAGACTGTGCGTGAGAGCGAGGAGCAACGCGAATTCATCAGGGGCTACGAATACCTGCGCTTCAGGCGCCTCGCCGCATACCTGCGCCGCCGCGAGCCGGATGCCATGGTCGGCTATTCCATCCTGATCTATCGCCTGGATGAAAAGGCCCTTCATGCAGCCCTCTACGGCCCCTGGTCGGAATGGGCGCGCGACCCCGACCCACGTTGAGCCCTTGCACAGGGGCCCGGCCGAGGCCCTTGGCGGCTGAGCGGCACCCTGTCGGCAGCCTAGCGGAAAATCACGCGACTCACGCGCACCAAACGCCCGCCCAGGCGCTTGGTTTCCATGGTCTCCAGCTGCCAATCCGCAGGAACCTCGCTGCCTTCCGCCACCGCAAAATCACCATCGATGGAAGTGGGCGTCAGCAACTGGATCACCAGGACCTCATGGAAGGTGCCCTCACGAACATGAAACTCCACCTGACGGCTGCGTGATGCGGCACGCCTCAGGCCAACTGCGGAATACCGGTTGGCCACCCAGGGCAGGGGCGCGTAACTCATGACCAGCCTCGGCACCTTGGGCAGCTTCTCCACATAGTCCAGTTGCCAGCGCAACTCGGCGCTCACCATGTTTGTCACCGAATAGAGTTTTGCCCCGCCCGCCGGAAAAAAGAAGACCATCAGGCTGCCCAGCCACGAAATCCAGAAGACCGCGCCGACCCAGGCACGCCAGCGCAGCAGCCGGGAGAAGGCGGCGCCCGCCAGCAAGGCCAGCACGAGGTGAAACGGCAGGCTGAACCGGGAGGCCATGGGATCATCCATGCGGGCCCAATAGTAGAAAAGGAACAGGCTCACCGAAAGCACCGAACTCAGCGTGAAAAGCCCGAAGGCAAACAGCTCGGGCCGGACCGGACGCCGTCGCCACAGGTGCGGCACCGACGCCACCGCCAGCAGGATCCCCGAGGCAAAACCCAGCACCGAAAGCAGGGGGGAATTCGGCTGGGTCGGCCCCAGGTTGGAGAAAAAGCGCCAGCACCCCGCCAGGTTCGCAGCGAGATACTCCGACGAGAAGCGCGATTCCTGCCCCGCCTGCAGCTCCCAGAGGACCGGCATGGAATCCACGAAACGAAGGTGCCACACCGCCGGCACCAGGAACAACGGCGTGAGTATCAAGGAAGTGGATACGACAACGGTGCGCGTGCGCCACCAGCCCGCGAGGATCAGCACCGCGACCGGGACGACATAGAGCAGCGACTCGTAGCGGCACTGGGACAGGAGCACGCAGCACCCGCACATCAGCGCCAGCCGGGTCGCATCCGGCCGCGCCGACCAGAGCAGCATCGCCAGGAACAGAAGCGCAATCACCGTGAGGTTGAGCATCTCCATCCCCCCGCCTGTGCCGCTCTGCGCGAGCAGCGGCAGCGAGGCGAGAAGCCCCGTCGCCACAAAGGCGGAGCCACGGCCGGAGAGCAGCAGGGCGATGCGCGACACCAGGCCCAGGAACACCGGCACCAAGGCACCGTTCAGGATGAAGATGTTCGCCTCGCGGTAGCCCGTGATGTCATGCGGCAACGACACCAGGTACGCCAGCAGGTAGGGCCTCTTGTCGAGGTAGCAGTCCATGAGCAGGTAGGACCCCTGCAGCCAATGCCCCCGTATGGGGGCCGCCACCTGCTTGTCGAGGTGCATCGAGAGCCCCGTGGCCTGCAGCGTATACTCGTCCAGG
>JAHFTI010000485.1 GCA_023265535.1 Opitutaceae bacterium | reverse complement strand
CGGTGGACTCGTCCGCCTCGAGGGCAACCAAATGGACATCCTGGACCCGCAGAGAGGCCTGAACGGCGATGCCCCCATGGCCCATTGCCGTGACAGCGCCGGGAACTTCTGGATCGCCTACTATGGAAGCGGGGTCGACCGCATAGCGCCCGATGGCACCATCTTCCACCACCCCGAGGTCCGCGGCTACCCCAGCGCCATCGTCGAGCCCGCCCCCGGGGAAATCTGGGTCACCTCGCTCTCCCCGAACAGCTTCTATCGGCTTCGCGACGGACGCTTCACACCCGACCCGGACTTCAAGGATTGCATGCCCCGCTGTCTCTTCCTCGATTCCCGGGGGCGCTGCTGGACGGCCTGGCGCACCGGCTACGCTGTGTGGGAAAAGGGCCGCTGGACCCGTTTCCCCCTGCTCCCCGGCCAGGAACCCAGTAACCCCGTCATCTTCTGCGAGCCGTCCAAGGGCGAGGTCTGGCTCCTGCGCAACGGCCCCTCCCTCGAACGCATCACGGACAACGCACACGATATCCTGCACCTGCCCACCGCGCGCAATGTCCTCGGTTACGGCATGGTCGTGCGTGGGGAGGATGCCTGGTTCAGCCTTCGCAACAACATCCTGCAGGTCAGGGTCGCCGACCTCGAGAACGCCTGGGCCGGGCGGCTCAAGGAGATCCCCTACAACAGCTACAACGAATCGGATGGCATGCGCAGTCCTGCCCCCAACGGCAACAGCTCCTCGTGCATCGCCGACATGGGCCCCGAGGGCATCTGGCAGGCAACGACACGTGGCATCGCGATCATCCACACCGAGCGCATCCGACCCAATCGCCGCCCCCCTCCCGTGCTCATCGAAGCGGTGGTCGCCGACCGCAAGGAGCTTCCCCTGTCCGCGGAAATCCGGGTGCCGCGCGGCCGCGGGGAACTGCAGCTGCGCTATACGGCGCTCAGCCTCACCGACTCCACCCGCAATCGCTTCCGCTACAAGCTGGAGGGCTTCGACCGTGACTGGACCGAGGCAGGCTCCCGCCGCGAGGCGAATTACGGCGGACTCCCGGCAGGAACCTACAGCTTCCGTGTGGTCGCCTGCAACAACGACAATGTCTGGAATGAGGACGGTGCCGTGTGCCGCCTCATCGTGGAACCCTGGCTCTACGAGCGCTGGTGGTTCTGGCCAGCCGTCACCCTCGCCATCCTTGGCAGCCTGGCCACCTTCCATCGCCTGCGCACACGCGCCCTGCAGCACCGGCAGCTCGCCCTTGAGCAATTGGTGGACAAGCGCACCGCCGAACTCAACGGGGCGAATCTCCAGCTGCAGTCCCTGGTGCGCGAACTCGAGTCCTTCTCCTATTCCGTTTCCCACGACCTGCGTGCCCCCCTGCGCAACATCTACGGTTTCGTCGAGCTGCTGAAAAAGGAACTCGGCGACCAGCTTGCCCCGACACCTCGCCACCAGCTCAAGGTGGTGGCCGATGAGGCCCACCGCCTCGACCAGCTCATCGACAGCCTCCTCAAGTTCTCGCGGCTCAGCAGGGCCGAGCTCCAGCATCGCCGCTGCGACCTCGGCGAGGTGATGGCCGCGGTGCGCGAGGAGCTGGCCCCGGCCCAGGGGGACCGTGCGGTCGAATGGAATTTCGGCCCGCTGCCCTGCGTGAACGGCGACCCCACCCTGCTGCGCCAGGTCTTCAGCAATCTCCTGGGCAACGCACTCAAGTACACCCGGGGCCGCACCCCGGCGCTCATCGAGGTCGGGGAACTGCCGGCCCCCTCCGGGGCGAAGGCAACCAAGGAGCACATCCTGTTCGTGCGCGACAACGGTGCCGGCTTCGACCCACGCTACACCAGCAAGCTCTTCGGGGTGTTCCAGCGCCTGCATAGCGCACGGGAATTCGAGGGCATCGGGATCGGGCTGGCCAACGTGCAGCGGATCGTCTCGCGCCACGGCGGACGCGTCTGGGCCGAGGGCGCCCTGGGCAAGGGTGCCACCTTCTATGTGGCACTTCCCCGCGACTGACGGAGAGGGAGGGGCGTGAACCTGCTCTGCGGCTCACCCTACCCCGACCACGCACCGGGCTGGAGGCGTGAGGCATGGGACAGCCACGGTGCCCGCAGATCTCGGTCGACACTTCCGCCGCGTCGGCTTCCTCTCCCTGCATGGTCAAGCGCGTCCTTCCCCTCGTTCTTGCGTTGCTCAGCGTCCTGCCCGCCTCCGGCCAGGAACGCACGACCCACAAGCCCCTCCTCCACGGCTCCCACTGGGTCGCCGTGACCGGCAAGCCGCTGGCTGCCACGGCAGGTGCAAGGATCTTCATGCAGGGCGGCAACGCCGTCGACGCAGCCTGCGCCATGCTCGCCGCCTCGTGCACGATGTGGGACACCCTGGGCTGGGGCGGTGAGACCCAGGCGCTCATCCACAATCCCAGGACCGGAAAGGTCATTGCGATCAATGCACTCGGGGTCGCCCCCACCGGGGCGACGGTGGACTTCTTCCGACAGAAGGGCATGGCCTATCCGCCGGAGTACGGCCCCCTCGCCGCAGTGACGCCGGGCACTCCGGGTGGGCTCGCCACGATGCTCGCCGAGTACGGCACACTCACGCTCGAACAGGTGCTGGCCCCGGCGATCGAGATGGCCGATGGCTACGCGATCGAGCAGCAGGCGGCCGACACCATCGAGCGCTTCCGCACACGCATCGTAGCCTGGCCCTATTCCAGGCGCGTGCTCCTCCCCCACCTCGACGAAACGAATCCGGCACAACGCGCCGCGCCGCACGCAGGTGAAATGTTCCGCCAGCCCGACCTTGCCGAAACCCTGAGAAAACTCGTCGAGGCCGAACGCAGTGCTCGCGCTGCTGGCAAGGATCGCAAGGCCGCCATCATGGCCGCCTATGACCGCTTCTATCGCGGCGACATTGCCCATGAACTGGTGCGCAGCGTGGCTGAACAGGGCGGCCTGATCACGCTGGCCGACCTGGAGCGTTGGCGCGTGAAGATCGAGGAGCCCGTCTCAACGAGCTACAAGGGCATCGAGGTGTACAAGCTGGCGGAATGGACGCAGGGCCCCGTGATGCTCCAGGCGCTCAACCTGCTCGAGCAAACCGACCTCCGCGCCCTGGGCTACAACAGCACGCGTTACCTTCACACGCTGTATCAGGCGATGAACCTGGCCTACGCCGACCGGGACTTCTATTACGGCGACCCCGATTTCCCGCCCGCCGAGCCGATGCGCGGGCTGCTATCGAAGGACTACGCACGGGCGCGCTTCGCCACAATCAATTGGGAGCGGAACGACGCCACGGCGCGGCCCGGCGACCCGTATCCGTTCCAGGGCGAGACCAACCCCTTCCCCGACCTGCTTCAGAAGTGGCAGCCCAATCCGCCCTCCTCCACCGACAAGCCCGCCGGATTTCAGGTGACGGGAATGACGCCTGACGAGGCCTTTCACGCAGGCACCACCTCGATCCAGGCGGCGGACGCAGCGGGCTGGGTCGTCTCGGTCACGCCGAGCGGCGGCTGGCTCCCGGCAGTGATCGCGGGCCGGACCGGCATGGGCCTTTCCCAGCGCATGCAGAGCTTCGTCCTCGACCGAAAAATGAACCCCTTCAACGTGCTCGAACCGGGCAAGCGCCCGAGGGTGACGCTCACCCCCTCGCTCGCGTTGAAGGACGGAAAACCCTTCCTCGCCTTCTCGGTGCAGGGAGGCGATTCGCAGGACCAGAACCTGCTGCAGTTCTTCCTCAACGTCGTCGAGTTCGGCATGAA
>JAHFTI010000484.1 GCA_023265535.1 Opitutaceae bacterium | reverse complement strand
ATGGATGACGGGACGGGCGACCTCCACCCAGACCTTGCCCCTGACACCCTCACCCTCGATGAACACGCAGCCGTCACGGAGCACGAGCCGCTGGCGGATTCCGGCCTGGCCGAGCATGCCGGCACCCAGGTTCAGGCGGAAACGGCCGCTTTTCAGCTGCTGGTCGTTTTCGTCGATGTTGCCGCTTCGATCCGCGTAGAGGAGCAGGTCGTTGCCCTCGATCCACACGTTCAGGCCGATGTCGCCTCCACCGCAGGGCATCGAATCGCCCGAGCCTTTTCCCGCCCCCGTCCATTCGACATTGTAGGGCTCGAGCCACTCCAGGCCCGGCTCCGGAGTGGCGCCCAGCCCTGCTGAAGCGCCCACGGCGATGAAGGAGAGACCTAGGTAGGACAAGCGCAGGAGGCGATACATTCGGATCATCGATGTTCAGTGGGTGGGCGCCGGGAAAAATGCCCGGCGGAAGGAGGGCCACTTAAGCACGCGGGAGCCAATTCTGGCTATGGGGGAAACCCACGAATCTGTGAGCAATAAACCCGTATCCCCGACGGCTGCGGACTGCTAAGATCAGGGGCACACGAGACCCATGCCCACCTCCACTCCCATCGTCACCCTCAGGGACATCGCCCGCGAGGCCGAGCTCTCAGTGGCAACCGTCTCCTATGCCCTGCGGGGAAACTCCAAGATCGCCTTCGCGACGCGGCAGCATGTCCAGCAGATCGCACTCGCGATGGGCTTCAAGCCGAACCCCCGCGTCGCTGCCCTCATGACGCATATTCGGAACGCCAGGAACACCAACCTTGGGGAGGGCCTCGCCTTTGTGTGGGTTTTCACCAGCCGGAAGGAATGCTGCGAGGATCCCTTCCTCCAGCGGGTCTGGGTGGGAGCCAGGCATCGCGCCCAGCAGCTGGGCTTCTCCATGGAGCCCTTCTGGATGGGCTCCAACGGAGTCAGCGGCAGGAGGCTCGCGCAGATCCTGCAGGCGCGCGGCATCAACGGGGTCGTGTTCTCACCCGTCCTTCACAGGCAGACCGTCAGCATCGATTTCCCCTGGTCCCAGTTTTCCTGCGCCTGCGTCGGCCATGCACTCTGGGAGCCGGAGATGGACAGGGCGGCCCACAACCATTACCGCGGCATGTGGAAGACCCTCGAGGAGCTGGAAAGGGCAGGTTACTCGCGCCCCGGGGTCATCCTCAATGACGAGTCCAACCAGCGTGCCTCGAGGTCCTGGGAGGCCGCCTTCCGCCTGCGCCAGTCCGAGAAGGTCGGCAACCCGTTCCTGCTCCTGCGCGCGCTTCCCCGCACACGCACCGAGCTCCTTGACTGGCTCGAGGCCAGCCGGCCCGACGTGCTCATCCTCAACAATGCGGACATGGTCCGCGCCTTTCGAAACCTGATGGGGGCACACCCTTCACCGCCCCTGTGCGTCCTGGACTGGACCGAGGATCTCAAGGGCATTCCCGGTCTCGACCAACGCTACGACCTGATCGCGGGAAATGCGGTGGACCTCGTGACACACAAGCTCGGCTCAAACGAGCGCGGCACCACCGACCTCCCACGCAGCATCCTCTACGACGGACGCTGGGTGGGCCTGGCTGCGGACGCAACGCGACAGGGAAGGCGAGGCAGGGGCAAGGGCCTTGCGACAGCCGGCAACCACCTTGTCCGGGACAGGCGGAACCTCGCCATATTGAATATTGGCCAGCCGGAAATATCTATATAGCCACACGCCCATACATTAATACACATGGCGGCCAGCACCTGATTTCGCGGGTTTAACGCATTCACCTCGGACAGCCTCGACTCCCTGGATTATATAGATCATTTGGCCGTCGAATCATAGTCACGCCTTAATTCACATAGGCATAGCCTCCATGCATTAATGCAACGGAGTGACAGGGGCATTGGCGCAGCCGGCCAGCGAGGTGCCGCGTGCGTTTCCAAGGGGCGTAGGATGCTTCGCGCACTCTATATTAAGGCCTTCACGGCATGGTGCACAGGCTGTCCCGCGCGATGCGCGCGCGGACCATGCTAGATTTCCACATGCAATCGTTGAATACACCCATATCAACACGGCGGGTGGATACCCTAGTATACATCAAACAGTGATGATCCGAGCCCTCCCCCAACTCGGTACCAAGTCATCCCGTTGAACCCGAACCTTGGCCGCCTGCTTACACCCTGGAGCGGGGCGGGCCAAGACAAGCAAATCCCCACCATGACAAACAAGAAGTATGCATATTCGATCCTCGCGGTCCTTGCAGGACTGTCGATGACGACCCAAAGCGCCAAGGCCCAACAGGCCCCGGCACCCAAGGAGGAGACACAGACGGAGGAGACCATCGTGCTCTCGCCGTTCACTGTGAACACGGACAAGGACAAGGGTTACAAGGCCACCAACGCCGTCTCCGGCACGCGCCTCTCCACCACCATCAAGGACGTCCCCCTCCCCATCGAGGTCATCACGAATGAGTTCATGCGCGACATCGGCGCCACGAACCTCCGCGAGGCGCTCTCCTACTCCGCAGGCATCCTGCTGGAGTCGCAGAATGACGCGCTCGTCCCCCCCTACGACCTCAACAACGCCCCGGGCTCCTCGGGCGCCAACGATCCGCGCGGCTCCACCCGCGCCACCACGAACACCACCACCAAGATCCGCGGCTTTGTCGTCGACCAGACCCTGCGTGAGGGCTTCCGCCGGCAGTTCTCAACCGACTGGATCAATGTCGAGCGCGTCGAGGTGGTGCGCGGCCCGCAGGCCCTGCTCTACGGCGTGGGCAGCTTCGGCGGCGTGGTCAATTACGTGACCAAGAAGCCCACGAGCAAGGCCTCCTCCTACGTCTCCTTCAGCGCAGGCACCAACAGCCTGCTTCGCGCGGAGTTCGACCAGAACACACCGCTGACCAAGGGCCCCTCGCAGCTCGGCCTCCGTGTCACGGGCGCCTGGCAGCAAAATGGCGACTACACCCAGTGGTACCACAACCAGCAGAGCTTCATCTCGGCCGTCTTCAGCTTCAAGCCCTTCAAGAACACGAAAATTGTCTTCGACAACGAATTCGGCAAGCAGCATGAGACCGGCACCGGCTTCCAGAACCTGCGCCAGGGCTCGGGCATCTTCCAGCAGTTCATGACGGACGACAGCATCGACGCCAGGACCTTCCGCTGGTCCGGTCCGGACACCTACATCAAGAAGGAAGCCCGCAACCACGTGCTCGATATCGAGCAGAAGCTCGCCGAGAACCTCTACGTCAAGGCCGGCGCCGACTACAGCCACTCCCAGGTCAAGGGCCGCGGCATCAATGCGGGCCTGGCCGATTCCGCCACCGCCTTCAACAAGACACAGCCCATCGACTACTATGAGGGCTCCCTGGTCAGCCTCGGCGGCAAGAGCTACGATCTCCGCACGGCCCTGACCACGCCCCCCACGGGCTTCACGCAGACGGATGTGATCAACGCCGCGCCCGCCGCCGCCTGGCGCTACAACAACGTCTCGGTGCTGCGCGCCAACTACAGCCTCACCGACCAGTATAATTCGGAGAACGACCCGAACTATATTGCGATGAAGACACCCACCTACCAGACCATCGCCTACACCTGGCAGGACCGGGTCCAGACCGACGACAGGCAGCAGTACCGCGCCGAAGTCACCTACGCCCTCAACTGGTTCGGCAAGCACAACATCCTGGCCGGCGTGCAGTACCAGAAGGCGGAGCTTGAGAACAAGAGCCGTGGTGCGCAACGCAACTACACGGGAAAGACCTTC
>JAHFTI010000483.1 GCA_023265535.1 Opitutaceae bacterium | reverse complement strand
GGGGGCGAGCAGGGGCTCAGGAAAACGGGACGGAGGCAGAGGGGGATGAGCAGGTGCCGGAGGGCACAGGGGCGGAGGCACAGGGAGCAGAGCGGGGCGGGGCGGGGCGGGCGAAACAGGCTACGGCGGCTGCAAGCCCGGTTCAATGTCCGCGACGCGGCTCGGAACTAGACCGTAATGTGGAGAGGGAGCGGCTGCGACGTGCAAGGCCCGAGGTGGGCAGGGGCAGCCCAGGAGATCAGCGCAGCTGCCGCCAGACGGCGCCGACCAGGAAGAGCATCATGCCGATGCGAATGGCCCCCTCAAAGGTGAGCGAGACCAGCACCCACTTCACGGAGACATTGCGGCGCACGAAGAAGCCCGCCAAGGAGACCAACAGCATGCAGGCGGCGGGGCCGCGCGCCATGGGAAGTGCGAGCAGGGTGAGCGCCCAAAGCCAGCCCGCCAGGATGCCGATGCTCCAGAGTGCGGCGCGCCCGCCCGCCATGGGCTGCCGCCGCGGGTCCGTGCCGCGCTCGATCCACGCGATGCCCAGGTAGCGCTCCGCCACCACGAGCTGCCAGAACTCGAAGGCCAGGAAAAGAGGGAGGGGCAGCAGCAGCGGGTCCATGGCGCTCAGTCCCCGCCCAGCAGATGGTCGATGAGGCGGCGGTCGCGCTTCGTGGGGCGGCCGGTGCCCTTCTCGCGCTCGAGCAGGTGCTGCACCCGCTGCGTGCGGGCCTTCTCAAATTCCTCCGGGGGCGTGTGGTCCTCGCAATAGTCCTTCACCTGCTTCGCTGCGACGCGCCCCTTGGGGGAGCCGAGCACGACCAGACTGCGCTGGACGAGGCCTTGGCGCACCCCGATCTGCTCGCCCGGCCGCACGTCGCGCGCCGGCTTGGCCACGAGTCCATTGACCGTCACGAAGCCGGCCTTGCAGGCGGCGGTGGCGAGTGGCCTGGTCTTGAAAAGACGCAGCGCCCAAAGCCACTTGTCGAGGCGGGCGCTGCTGGGACTGTCGGAAGGGGCGGTCACGCGTGTGGGCGGCTGCCCCGATGAAACTTATTTCTTGGGCTGACGCAAGTTGCTGCGCATCCAATCGACGAGCATGTCCTTCTCAAAACGCAGCGGGTCGCTGCGGTCGATGACCAGGCGCATCATGAAGGAGAGGTCGCGCAGCTGCTCCTTGCCTTCCCTGATCACGGCGCCGTTGGCGTCGGTGAGCTGGTAGCTGAAGTCGAAGCGCGGGGGATAGATGTCCTTGACGATGCGCACGTCCATCGTGCTGGCACTGCGCCAGGGTTCATAGTCGCCGGCGAGGTCCACCTCGGTGAAGGTCATCTTCAGCTTGGCGCCGGCAGGGATGATGCCAACGGCCCGATCCTGGATGAAGGAGCGGATCTCGGAGAGGATGGCATCGCGGCCCTTTTCGGTGCCCATCTGGGAATCCTTCGCATCGGTGAAGTTCTCGGGTTTCTCGAAAACGACCTCGATACGGGAAGGGGTTTCGTCGGCGGCCTTGGATTTGGTAGCGGCAGAGGCGCTGAAGGGCAGCAGACTCAGAGCCACGGAGTGTACAAGGGGAAGGATGTTCTGCTTCATAGGAGGGATCTTGGATTCGTGGTAGGGATCTTTTGTTCCATGCACGAAGGGGTGCGAAGCGATGAAAAACCACGTAGGTATGCTCGCCAAGCCGTATCGGCTCCCTATCCTTCGAAATATCCATCACATGAGCTCAGTCTCCCCTGCCAAACCCAACGACCTCCCGCTCTTCAACTGGCTGCGAAACCGCAGCGCGGGCGTGCTCCTTCACCCGACGAGTCTCCCGGGCAACCAAGGCATCGGAACCCTCGAACCCGGCCCGATCGGCCGCTTTCTCGATTTCCTGCACGCGGCGGGCATGAGCCAGTGGCAGGTGTGCCCGCTCGGGCCCACGGGCTTCGGCGACTCGCCCTACCAGTGTTTCTCCGCCTTCGCCGGAAACCCATACCTCATTGACCTCAATGCCTTTGTAACGCTCGGGCTCCTGAGGGACGAGGAGCTTTCCACGCTGCGCTCGATGTCCCAGGACCACGTGGAGTACGGCTATCTCTGGGAAAACAAGTGGCCGCTGCTGGCCCGCGCACACCGCCGCTACGTGGAGCAGGGCCGCCCCGACCTGCCCTATGGCAATTTCGCCGCCTTCCGAAAGGCAAACCACTCTTGGCTTGAGGATTACGCCTTCTTCCGCGCCCTCAAGGACCACCACAATGGGGCGGCCTGGTGGGAATGGCCGGCCGAGCTGCGCCGCCACTCCAGCGCCCTGAAGTCCTCCCTGCACCGGCGCCTGGCCGACAGCATGGAAGCCCATGCCTTCTATCAGTTTGTGTTCTTCGGGCAATGGGCGGCACTGCGCGCACAGGCCCAGAAGCGCGGCATCCAGATCATCGGCGACCTGCCCATCTTCGTGGCCCTGGACAGCGCCGATGCCTGGTCCGCCCCGCAGCTCTTCGAGATCGACGAGGCCACGGGCCGACCGACCTCGGTTGCCGGCGTGCCGCCCGACTACTTCTCGGCGGATGGCCAGCTCTGGGGCAACCCGCTCTACCGCTGGGACGTGCACGCCTCGGACAAGTTCGCCTGGTGGCGCTCGCGCCTGGCTGCCTCCTTCGCGCAGGCGGACATCGTGCGCATCGACCATTTCCGCGCCTTCGACGAATACTGGCGCATCCCGGCGAGCGCCAAGACCGCGCGCACCGGCGAGTGGACGCCCGGCCCCGGACTGGCCTTCTTCCGCGAGGTGCAGAAGGCCTTCCCGGACGCCAAGATCATCGCCGAGGATCTCGGAGACATCGGCGAGTCGGTGCACCAGCTGCGCGACCAGTCCGGCCTGCCTGGCATGGCGATCCTCCAGTTCGCCTTCGGCGGAAAGCCGACCAACATCTATCTCCCGCACAACCTCAACGCCAACTCCGTCGTGTATCCGGGAACCCATGACAACGACACGACGCTGGGCTGGTATGCGACCACCGACGAGAAGAGCCGCGACCACGTGCGCCGCTACCTTCGCATCTCGGGGGCGGAGGTGGGCTGGGATTTCCTGCGGGCCGCACAGGCCTCGGTGAGCCGCATGGCGGTGTTCCCGCTGCAGGATCTGCTCTCGCTGGGCAGCGAGGCGCGCCTCAACACCCCGGGTCTCGCCCAGGGCAACTGGCAATGGCGCTACCGCCAGTCGGCGCTTGACGGACTCATGGGTGGCACGGCCAAGTACCTGCACGAACTGGCGGAGCTCTACGGCCGCCTGCCCGCCCCCGCCAAGCCCAACGCCACGACCGCACACTAGCCCCTCCCAAGCCCAATGCCGGACGACGCCCCCTTTTCCACCACGAAGAAGATCATCGGCTTCCTGGCCGGAACGGGGCTCGTCCTTGGCTTGGCGGCGGGAGGCTACGCGTATTGGAGGCTGCGCGACAGCCTGCCGGTGGTCGACGGGCAGGCACGGCTTCCGGGATTGGCGGCCGAGGCCAGGGTGGAACGCGACGCGCTGGGCGTGGTGCGCATCAGCGCGGGGAGCGAGGCCGATGCCTACCGGGCGCTCGGCTACTGCCACGCGCAGGACCGCTTTTTCCAGATGGACGGCATGCGGAGGCGCGCCGCGGGCGAGCTCTCCGAGCTGGTGGGGGAAAAGACCCTGGCCCTCGACAAGGCGGTGCGCACACATGATTTCAGGCGCCTGGCCACGGAGACCTACGCGAGCCTGCCCGAAGGGCAACGGGCGTTGGCGGAGGCCTACGCGCAGGGCGTG
>JAHFTI010000049.1 GCA_023265535.1 Opitutaceae bacterium | reverse complement strand
ATCTGCTGGACGCCATTGATCGCACCCTCGAGCGCCAGCCCCTCGACGTCCGGCACAAAGCGGGTGCCGTCAAAGCGCAGCAGCGTGCCCTCGTTGGTGCCGGCGAGCAGCTCCCCGGTGGCACTCTCCGCGAAGCTTCTCACGCCTCCCGCACTTACTCCCTCCTGAAGCCCATAGACCTGGTACCTGGTCCCCTGCAGGCGGCCGACACGCTTGTCCGAGGTGGTCATCCACAGCTCCCCGCCCCGTGTTGTGATCATCGCGGTCCTGATCGACCAGCTCGGCACGATATTCAAGGCGATGGGGGCGGCCAGCTCGTCGGACATCCTGAAGACGCCCGCCCCTGTGCCACCCACGGCCCAGATGCCGCCCTGCGGATGACGGCTCACGAGGCCGGCGGAGAAGAGCTGGTTGCCCTGGCGCAGCATCCAGCGGTCGATCTGCGTGTCGCGAATGCGGGCGATGCCCCCGTCGCCATTGGCCACCCAGATGTCGCCCTTGTCATCGGCGCAGACCGAGGAGACTCCCGAGGCCGCCAGGCCGGTGGATCGGTTATGGAGCGTGTAGCCCTTGCGCGCGATTGCACTGAGGCCGCCCGCGCTGGCGCCGACCCAGAGGGTGCCCTCGCGGTCCTCAAGCAGGGCCAGGATGGAGTCGCTGGCCGTCGGCACCTGCACGGGGCCCTCGGAGCCGATCACGTGGAGTCCCGCCGAGCGGGTGCCCAGCCAGAGCAGGCCGTTGTGGTCCTCCAGGGCGGCATTCACGTAGTGTGCCCCCAGCAGGGGAGGGATGCGTGAAATCTCAACGGCCCGGCCCTCCCGGCCGAGCTTCAGCACGCGGTCGGGGGTGATGAGCCAGGGGCCGCCCTTGCGGCTGCTCACCACGCGCAGCTCGCTCATGTCGCCGTCAAGGCTCACGTTGACGAGGCGCCCCTCCTCGTACCGCGCCAGCAGGGCTCCTCCGGAGAGCCACACCGTTCCTGCCTCATCCGTGGCCAGGCGTGTCCAAAAGCCCTCGCTGAATCCCGACTCTGCCCCGAAGCTCCGCTGCTCTTTTCCCAGGACCCGGATCACGGTGCCGCGCAGGGCGTACCAGTGCGCACCGTCCGCCGTCACCAGCAGGCCTCCGATCGCACGCCGTGCGTGCGGCTCCGGCAGCGGGGTGCGCGTGTAGTGGCCGTCCTGATACCGGACAGGGTCGCCCTCGCGTGGCGCCAGCAGCAGGCTGCCGTCCGCCTCCTCAAGCAGGGAGTAGAAGAGGTCCCGGGCCTCGGCCGCCTCCTCGGTGAAGAACGTGGCGCCGTCGAAGCGGCTGAGGGACCCGCGGCAGGCCACCCACAGGTAGCCTGAGCGGTCCTGCAGGAGCTGCAGCACGTCCTCGCTCGGCAGTCCGTCGTCGCCGTGCCATTCGCGCACCACGTAGTCCGTCGCCGCGGGCGTGGCGGGTGTGCGCGCCTGCAGGCCGGCTGTGAGCAGGCACAGCGCGACGCCAAGCAGCATGCGGAGAAGGGCGTTCATGGGGCGCTCCGAGCGTGCGTGCTGTGCGCCTGCTTGAACAGTCCAAAGCTGGGGGCGAAATCCGCAGCGGGCTCGCTCGGGCCTCCTCAAAAATGAGGAGGCGGAGTGCGTTGCATTGGTCCGCCCGGGTGCTGTCTGTAAAGGCCCTTTGTATTGCTGAAGGCCCCCCCCTCCACGTTCAACGCCTCCCCCGGGCTCCTCCGAATCAGGATCCCTGGGCAACACCTCCCCTCCGTCATGCCCCAGAAAGCCAAGTTCCTCAGCCCCCTGAACCGAGTGCAGGCCATCGCCCTCCTCGTTTGCACCACGAGCGCCCTCGCGCAACAGGCTCCCGCCCCGTCGGCCCCCGGCTCCGCAGCCGACGCCCCCGCGAAACCCGCCGCCGTCACCCCCGCCTTTGAGTCGCGCAACACCGACGACGAGGCCATCGCCCTTTCCCCCTTTGAGGTGCGCGCCGACGAGAACGGCTATTTCTCGGGCGACTCCATGTCGGGCACGCGCTTCAATTCCAAGGTCGAGGATCTCGCCGCCTCGCTGACGGTCGTCACCAAGGAGATGATGGATGACTTCGCGGTCCTCAACGTGAACGACGTCTTCAATCTCACGGCCGGCACCGAGGGCACGATGACCTTCACCGACTACACGATCGACCGCAACGGCCAGCTCAGCGACAACGTCCAGCTCGACCCCAACAACGCCAACCGTGTGCGCGGCATCATGGCCGCCAACCAATCCTACGGGAACTTCGAGATCAGTCGCCTCAGCATGGACCGCCTGATCACCGATGGCATCGAGGTGAGCCGCGGTCCCAACGCCAACGTCTTCGGCCTCGGCTACGCGGCAGGCACTGTCAATCAGGTGCCCGCCTCGGCGAACCTGCGCCGCGACCGGACCCGTTCCGAGCTGCGCGCCGACAGCTACGGCGGCTACCGCTCCACGATCGACTTCAACCGCGTGCTCATCAAGGGCGTCCTCGCCATGCGCTTCAACGCGGCCTACCAGCACGAGGGCTTCGTCCGCAAGCCCTCCGGCATGGAGACCATCCGTCACAACGGCTACATCAAGGTGCAACCCTTCAGGAACACGACGGTCAGCGCCTCCTATCTCTTCACGAAGTCCTACGGAAACCGCCCGAACTTCACACCGCCCCGCGATTACATCTCCGACTGGATCAGCGCCGGCAAGCCCTCCTGGGACCCGGTCCTTCAGGTCATTCACCGCAATGGTGAGACCATTGATGCACTGGGTGTCGTCTCAGGCGGTCGTGCGATCTCCCCAATCAACACCGACGCGAAGATCCCCAGCTACATCCCCCTTTCACGCGGTCCGAACAACTCACGCAACAACGTGTATGTCGAGCAGGACGGCAGCATCGGCTACTGGTCCGTGCCTGGCACCACCAGCACCGTAACCGGCGCACTGCCGACGCCGACGACCGGCAGCCAGTCCGTGCGCCTCATGGCCACGAACATCTTCGGCGCCAATGGCGGACGTTTCGCCAACCAGCCGCTCTGGACCACCACTCCCACCATCGCCGACCAGGGCTATTACGACTGGTCCTCCATCAATCTCTCCGCGCCCAACCGCCAGCTCGACCGCACCACTGCCTACAACGTCCAGCTCGACCAGGTGCTCCTGAACAGCGCCCGCCAGACGCTCTTCGTGCAGGCCTCGCTTTTCCGAGAGGATTCGATGCGCTACCAGCGCCAGCCGCTCGGCAATTCCGGCATCTCAGGCCAGACCGGCCAGCTCTATGTCGACATCGATGAGAAGCGCCTGGACGGCACGGTGAACCCCTACTTCCTGCGGCCCTTCATCTCCACGGGTGAGTTCACCACGCGATACCAGCCGGCGCAGTGGAACACCTACCGCCTCCAGGCCGCCTACAAGCTCGACCTGCGCCGCGAGAGGAGCTGGCTGAAATGGCTCGGCCTTCACGAGTTCACCGCCTACGACGAGTACAAGTCCCGCATCAACCGCCAGTACAGCTATCGCGAGGCCCTCACCTCCACCCACCCCTGGACCTCCCTCATCCCCGCCAATCAGAACCGCTCCAACCAGAGTGGCGTCAACGGCGGCTGGCAGCCCAGTCCCGCCATCACGCGCTCCGCCTTTCGCTACTACATCGGCGACGCCGGCGACACCACGATCGACTATGCCCCGGGAGACTTCCAGCACGGCGCATATCCCTTCGTGTGGGGCGGCTACAAGACCTACGACAGCAAGACCGGTATTGTAAATCCCACTACAGGTTCCTTCTCGTATGAGCCCGCCACCCTGGCGCTCATGCCGACCACCGACCAGACGGGCGGCAACTACAACACCAGGCAGATCATCAAGACCGCCGGCGCTGTGCTCCAGAGCAAGTTCCTCGCCAACAAGGTCGTCACCACCCTGGGCATCCGCCAGGACAAGGTGTATTCGAAGAACGGCGTCAATGCCATCACCGCCACCACTCCCTATGCCGGCGCCAACCTGCTGCCCGACGCCTCCGACTTCGACTGGGCGTACAACAACCAGTGGCAGCCCGGTGACTACCGTTACAACACCGGCAAGACCAAGACTGCCGGCGTCGTCGTGCGTCCCTTCCGCGACCTCCCCTTCATCACCCATGCCGCGCAGAGGGGCGGCGTGCTCAGCTACGTCGCCGAGGCCTTCCGCGGCCTCTCGCTCAGTTACAACCAGTCCGACAACTTCTATCCGCAGGCCCCCGCGATCGACCTTTATCGCAACCAGCTCCCGAACATCACGGGCGAGGGCAAGGACTACGGTTTCTGGCTGAGCTTCTTTGAGAACAAGGTCGTCCTCCGCTTCAACCACTACAGCACGAAGCAGCTCAACATCCGCAACGGTGACGCCAACACCATCGCCCAGCGCGCGCTGCGACTGGACCTCGACGTCTCCAGCGACCATTACCAGCTCTATGATCGCGCCACCGACTGGTGGCGCCTGACCAACCCCACCTGGACCGACACGCAGGTCCGCCAGGCCGTCGCCGACCAGATGCAGATCCCGCTCGACGAGTACGACACCCTTCAGGCCGCCTTCCGCGCCGGCACCATCGCCGCGACCAACGACTACACGGCCTCGGGCAATGAGATTGAGCTCAACGTGAACCCCAACCGCTACTGGCGCCTGTCGGGCTCACTCACGCAGCAGAAGGCGATCACGAGCAATGTCTCCAACGTCGTCCAGCAGTGGATCGACCGCCGGCTTCCGGTGTGGAACTCCATCGTCGACCAGAACTACACGCCCACCCTCGGCACGGGCGTTTCCGCAGGCTGGCTGCCGACGGCGGACAACCCCAACCACCTGTGGTGGATTCATGGATACAACGGCACCTCCTATGCCAACGGCTACTTTGCCAACAACGTGCTCGCTCCCTACAAGGTGATCAAGCAGCAGGAGGGCAAGTCGAAGCCCAGCGTGCGCGAGTACCAGGCGAAGCTGGCGACGAGTCTCGACCTCGCCGCGATCAGCAGGACCTGGATCCTCAAGGATGTCCGCGTGGGCGCCTCCGGCAACTGGCAGGACAAGGGGGCCATCGGCTACTATGGCAGGGAGCAGTATCCGGCGGTGGTGACCGAGCTAGACCCCGATCGTCCCATCTACGACAAGGCCCGCCTCTACGTGGGTGCCTTTGTTTCCTATCGCACCAAACTCTTCCGGAACAAGGTCAACGCCAACTTCCAGGTCAACGTGGAGAACCTCACCGAGGGCGGCCGCCTGCAGCCGATCGGCGCCTTCCCTGACGGCACCCCGAATGCCTACCGCATCGTGGATCCGCGCAAGTTCATCTTCTCAGCGAGCTTTGATCTCTGAGATTGTTCAGGTTATCGGGTTAGTGGGGCGGCCCTATGGGTGGGCCGCCCTTTTCCCGATCCCCTCTTTGCAGCTCCCGCCCGAGCCCTCCGAGCGGCCCCGGGTGGGAGCTTTTTTACGCCTCGCCCGCGAGTCCATTTGCCCGTTCCCTTTCAATGTCGTCCCCTTTCGCCCCATGATGCTGTGCCGGATTCTCCCCCCCACGCTGCTCGCCTCTGCAGCCCTGCTTGTCTCGTCCGCAGCACTGCCTGCCCAGCAGGCCGAAATCCCCGCCCGCTTCCGCGACCCTTCCCTGCCGCTGGAGGCGCGCGTGGACGACCTTCTGGGCCGGCTCACGGTCGAGGAGAAGATCTCGCAGATCGGGATGCACAACGCGGCTCTCCCGCGGCTGGGCATTCCGTCGTTCCATTGGTGGAGCGAGGGCCTTCATGGCGTGGCCCGCAATGGCATTGCCACTGTTTTCCCGCAGGCGATCGGCCTGGCCGCCACCTGGGACACCGCGCTTGTGGGCCGCATCGGCGAGGTCGTCTCAACCGAGGCCCGCGCCAAGTATTCCGAGGTGCTTCGCCTGAAGGGCGGCAACTCCGACATCTATGAGGGCATCACCATCTGGTCGCCCAACATCAACATTTTCCGCGATCCCCGCTGGGGCCGCGGCCAGGAAACCTATGGCGAGGATCCCTTCCTCACGGGCGAGCTGGGAGTCTCCTTTGTGCGCGGACTCCAGGGCAGCGATCCCAGGCACCTGAAGACCGTCGCCACGCTCAAGCATTTCGCCGTGCACAGCGGGCCCGAGGCCCCGCGCCACAGCTTCGACTCCAAGGTGGGCCAGCGCGACCTGCGCGAGACCTACCTGCCGGCCTTCGAGGCGGGTGTGAAGCGCGGCGGTGCGACCTCCGTGATGAGCGCCTACAATGCGGTCAATGGCGTGCCCGCCCCCGGCAACGCCTGGCTGCTCACCGAGCTGCTGCGCGGCGAGTGGGGCTTCACCGGGGCGGTGGTGGGCGACGTCGGCACGGTGGATGACATGCACAACGCCCGTGGTCATCGCTTTGTGAAGAATGCCGCCGAAGCCATCGCCGCGGCGTTGAAGGCGGGCAACGACCTCTGCAGCGACGGTGCCTACAAGGCCCTGCCCGAGGCACTCGCGCGCGGACTCGTGACCGAGGCAGACCTCGATCGCGCCCTGCGCCGCCTCTATGCCCTGCGTTTCAGGCTCGGGCAATTTGATCCCGCGCACTCCGTGTCGTGGTCCAAGCTTACCCTCGCCGACAACGACACGCCCGCGCACGACAGGCTCGCGCTCGAGGCGGCCCGCAAGAGCGCCGTGCTTCTCAAGAATGACGGCCTGCTGCCTTGGAAGGCCGAGGGCCTGCGCAAGGTCGTGGTCCTCGGGCCGACTGGCGACGATCAGCTTGCCCTGCTGGGCAACTATTTTGGCACGCCTTCGAATCCGCGCACGATCGTCAAGGCGCTCCGCGCCAAGCTGCAGCCGCGCGGGGTGCAGGTGGCCTATCATCCGGCGGTGCCACTGGTCGCCGGTTTCCGCGAGGCGGGCCAGCCGCTTCCCGAGGGTGTCCTCTTCACGGACGAGACGCGCAAGGTCGCCGGCCTCAAGGGAGAGTTGTTTGCCGAGGCCTCCCTTGCGGGGCAGGCGCGTGCCACCCGCGTGGACAACCAGGTGGACCTGTTCTGGACCCCGGCGCAGCCGCAGGCCGGAGTGCCCCTCGTCGATGCGCACCTGCGCTGGACGGGCGTGCTGGTCCCCCGCGTGACGGGCAGCCACAGGTTCTCGCTCTCCTTCATTGGAGCGGCCCGGCTCTTCATCGATGACACGCTTGTGGCCGGCGAGGCGAGCGCGCCCGTCAAGGTGCATCACCTGGACGACCCGCGTGTGCGCAGCGCGCAGCTGGAGCTGGTGGCCGGCAAGTCCTACAGGGTGCGCCTCGAGTTCAACCAGCGCCAGGGCGGCGCGGTGGGCCTGGTGCAACTGGGCTGGAGGCCGCCGGGCAGCCTCGACGAGGCGCTCACCGAGGCGCGCGAGGCGGACCAGATCGTGCTCACGCTCGGCCTCACTCCCGCCCTCGAGGGCGAGGAGATGAGCGTGCATGCAGAGGGCTTTGCCGGCGGGGATCGCACGAGCATCCAGCTCCCCAAGGTGCAGCAGGACCTCATCGCCGCCGTGGCCGCGCTCGGCAAGCCGTTCACGGTGCTGCTCACGGGCGGCGGCTCCATCAGCTTCGATGTGTCGAAGCCCAACGCCATCCTAGAGGCCTGGTATTATGGGCAGCGCGGAGGCGACGCCCTCGCCGAAATGCTGCTTGGCGAGGTGTCCCCCTCGGGGCGCCTGCCGGTCACCTTCTACCAGGCCGACAGCGACCTGCCCCCCTTCGAGGATTACTCGATGGCGAACCGCACCTACCGCTACTTCGGCGGCAAGCCCCTCTATGCCTTCGGGCACGGCCTGGGCTACACCCGTTTCCGCTACGATTCCCTGGTGCTCTCGCAGGCGCAGGTCGCGGCCGGCACCACCCTCCAGGTGCGCGTGCGTGTGAGCAACACCGGCAGCCGGGCGGCCGAGGAGGTCGTGCAGCTCTATGCCACGAGCCGCTGCGCCCCTGTATCCATGCCTCGGATACAACTCGTGGGCTTCGCCCGCCTCCCGCTCCAGCCCGGCGCCAGCGGCGAGGTGGTGCTCGACCTCAACCCTGCGCAGTTGCGCCGCTGGGATGAGGCCTCGAAGGCCTACGTGGTGGATGCAGGCGAGTACGACCTTGCCGTGGGCGGCTCCTCCGATTCCCTGCCGCTTGTGCAGCGCCTGAAGGTCCTGCGCTGAGGTGCGGGGCATGCACCCCGGGCGCCTCGGCGTGCGTCACGCCGAGGCCGGCCGAACAGTGTCGGGGGGGGGGCGGGCCTCGAGGGGTCGGGCCCTGTGGTGCCCCCATCGGGCCTCACACCAGGTTTCGCAGCTGCGGGGGTGCCAGCGGGGCGACCTTCTGCGAGATGTAGGCGATGCGGTGAACGGTGGGCATTTGGATGCCGTTCATGATCTGAGAGAAGCCCACGATCGTGTAGAGTTCGCTGGTGCTGGTGATCAGGCCGAAAATCCGCAAGGCGCTGTCACCGTTGCGGCGATCGTTGGATATCACCGGTGTGGTGTTGGCTCCCATGAGGTGGTTGGCCGGCTTGAAGCCGCGCACGATGTCATTGTTCGTGAGGCCCTGTGCAAACTGGTTCCACGAAGTCTTCGCCTCGGGCGTTGCCACGTGTCCCGTGTAGGCCTCGCCGCGCAGCATGAACTTGATCATGTAGCAGCCGGTGAAGGGGCCGCTCAGCACGTTCAGCCCGTTGGATTTCACCACGTTCGTGTAGCCCGGCACATAGGGCAGCCAGGTGAGTTGGGTCCGGGCGGGCGAACTCACGCGGACGACGGAACGCGCCTGGGCTCCGATGGAGACGAGGCCCGGGGGCAGGCCTCCTCCCGCGCCTCCGCGTTTTTCCAACACATCACCCAGGTCAACGACATCTCCCACTACGAATAGATTTTGAGGCATGGCACTTGTCTTTGTTGAGGGTTAACTGGCGCGCCCAGAGGGCCAGTCAGGTTAGTGCCTTGCCGCCTGTCGGGCAAGTTCTAGTCAGCGCTTCGGGGTGGGGGTGACCGCATTCATAAGGCAACGTGATTCACCGGCTTGTGGCGTTTCATCGTGGCGCGAACGAGGGGCGGTGTCCCGGAACTGTCCTCATGACCTTGCTGGCGGCATCCCAGGCGTCGTCCGTCCCGGGGATGAAAGGCCCCCGTGCTTTGTATCCACAATTTAATTACACGCGCCATGGGCCTGCCCTGCGTGGCGGGCCCATGGCCGGGAGCACCTGGTGGGTGGCCGTGATCCTCAGCCCCGGTTCATTGCAGGATCGTGTTCATCACCTTCAGGGTCTGTGCACGCCTGTACTCGGCGAGGGCCTCGGCGAGGCGCTTGTCGCTGAGGGCCAGGAGGGCCACTGCGAAGAGGGCCGCATTGACGGCGCCCGGCTTGCCGATGGCAAAGGTGGCCACCGGGATTCCGGCGGGCATCTGGACCATGGAGAGCAGGGAATCCATGCCCTTGAGCGAGGCGGATTCCATGGGGACGCCGAGCACCGGCAGGGGCGTGACGGCAGCCATGACGCCCGCCAGGTGCGCGGCGCCTCCGGCTGCCGCGATGATGACCTGGAGTCCGGAGTCGGCGGCATTGCGACCCCATTCCATGGCGGCGTCAGGGGTGCGGTGTGCGCTGAGGACGCGGCGGTCGGTCACGATGCCGAACTCGTCGAGGGTGGCGGCGCAGGCTTCCATGACGGGCCAGTCGGAGGCGCTGCCCATTACGATGCCGATGCGGGCCTTGCCCATGGCGCGGAAGGTGACGGTGGTGCGTGTGGAGGACATGAGGGAGGGGGGGCTGTTGGGTGGTGTTTGGGAAGGGAGTTCACTCCTCGTCGACGAGGGTGCTGTGGGGGATGAGCTGCTCGTAGTCGGAGAGGGTGCCTGCGGACAGGCAGCACTCGATGATGCGGCGGCCGAGCGGGTCGAGGTCGGGCACGAGGAAGTCCTGGAGCTCGCGACAGAAGAAGGCATGCAGTTCCTCGGCACCGTGGTCATAGGCGGCGCTTCCGACCTCCGGCTGCTGGTCCACCTCGAAGAACCACGCGCCGATCTGCCGGCCTTCGACCTGGATCGTGCCGGGAGTGAAGCCGAGGAGGGGGCAGCGGGAGGCCTTGAGCTGGCCCCTGTGGAAACGCGCACCGCCGCGGCGGGCGAGGTATTCGCGGGAAATCCATTGCGGCATGAAGCTGACTTCCCAGGCACCGACGTGCTGGTTGGGAATGAGGAGGTAGCGGACCTCGGGCGTCTCAAGGATCTGGCGCAGGAGCAGGTTGGCCTGGTCGACCTTGCGGCCCGTGGCGAAGGGCCAGTAGGAGCCCACGCCCTCGGAGGCCATTCCCTCGCTTTGCACGATGCTGGGATTGGCATGGCCGCGCGGGGCCACCAGGCGCCACAGCCAGGCCAGTGCCGGCGGCAGAAGGTGGAACATGCCGACGATGCCGTAGGTGGGCTTCTCGCGGGTGCAGGGCGGGCAGCGGACGCCGAAGCTGCGGATGTCGACGTCGACGGCTCCCTTGAGCACATGGGGGACCGTGGAGCGGGGAATGACGACGCGCGGGTTGGGGCAGGGTTTCCCGGGCGCGTCCATGATGTGCTCCCAGATCAGGGCGGTGGCACCCGGGTGTGCCTCGATGTTGAGGAAGAGCATGGGGCCTTCGCCGCTGATGGTCAGCTCCTCGAGGTGCGGATCGGTGCCGTAGCGTGTGATGTGGTTCACGCGCATGAACCAGGCGTTCTCGGCATCCATGAGGCTCAGTTTTCCACGACCCTTGGCGAGGGACGGGTGGCAGAGCGCCATGTCGTCGGTCACGGGACGCAGGTCGCAGGAGCGTGGCAGGGTGAGCGTGCGCTCATCGCCCGTTACCAGGTTTTTCCCGAGCAGGAGGGAGCCGTCACGCTGGCGGTGCGGGTGCTCGAGCATCTCGCTCTTGCCGCCGCCGCTTGCGCCCTCGTGGGAGATCACGAGCCTGTTGTCGTAGGGCGTGACCACCTGGACGGTGGAGCAGTGCATGGTGATCCAGCCTTCCTGCTCGCCGAGGTTGAGCAGCACGCCGTAGATGCCCTTCTTGGCGCTGGGGCCGGGATAGAGGTTGTAGCTGAAGAGCTCGTGGCAGTCGTCGAGGCGGTTGTGGATGACGATCTGCTTGCCGGAAAAGTGGGTGTGGCGGAAGGGCGGGGCCACGTAGATCACGGCCTTGGGCTCGAAGTCGGCGGGCACCTCGTCGGCCGGGATGATTCCCTGGAGCAGGGCGAGTCCGAGGGCGAAAAAGCCCGCGTTTTCGGGGGCGATGACCAGGGCGTGGAGGCCCTTGCCCTGCATGCCTGCGTAGAAGGGAAAGACGGCGAGTTTCTGTGTGGCGAGCCAGTCGAGGCTTTGCTGGCGCAGGCCCTCGAACGCCTCCCCGTGGAGCGCCTTGTAGGTCGGCTTGTCGGTGGGGCGATCGTCGCCGATGACGAGGCAGTCGGGATCGCGGCGGCGCATGTAGGCCTCCGGATAGTTGGCGGCGATGCCGTTCTTGACGCGGCAGACGCGCGCCTCGAGCACGCGGCCCTTTCCGGGCACCTGGTAGGCGCACTCATGCCAGCCTTCCGGCGAGGCGTCCTTGACGGCGAGCTCCACGAGTTCCTGGGCGCTGCTGGCCACACGGAAGGAGGGGGCCGAGCGCAGCACCCGGGCGGCTGCCTCAGGCAGGGCGTAGGAAAGGCCGGCGACATGGCTGCGGCCGGGATTCGTGGTGGAGGTGTCTTGGGTCATGGGAGGAGGGGAGTGGTGGAGGAGCTGTGGTGTTGGCGTTCCGTGGTGCTAGGCGAGGCGAACATAGCGCATTGGCGGGCGTGCTGCTCCGCGCCAACTGAGCTCACCTGCGCATCAATTGATGCCAAGTAATGCTTGCCGCCTTGCGCGCGCCGGGCGAGGGTGCGCGTGCCGTTTACCCATGCCGCTCATCATCCGACAAACCCTGGCCGAGCGCATCCGCCGCCTGCCCGAGATGCGCAGTTTCCTGGATGATTTCCACAAGGGGACGGGCGTGCGCGTGGAGTTTGTGGGGCCCCTGGGGCATCGTGATGATGCACCCCCGTGCGGGCGCCTCTGCGCCCATGTCCACGGTTCCGCGGCAGGCCAGCGCATGTGCACCCGCACGGTCCACAAGCTGCTGGAGCAGGCCCAGGAGCATGCCGCGAGTGTGAACTGCGATGCGGGACTGCTCGAGGTGGCGGTTCCCCTGCGGGCAGGCGGACAGACCTTTGGTTTCCTGCTGTTCAACGGCTTTTTCAGCGCGAGGCCGGGCCCCCTTGAGATCAACCGCCTGAGGCACCTGCTCGCCCGTCTCCAACTCGACTGTCCGCGTGCCGAGCTGGAGGCCCTGTGCGCCGACACCGCCTTGCTTCCAGGCGAACGTGTCGACGCCCTGTGCCGTCTCCTCGGTCTCGCCGCAAGTCACCTGGTGCTTTCCATCACGGACAACCTTGCGACCCCCGAGGAGAAGCTTCCCGCCCTGGTCTCGCGCGCCTGCACACTTGTGAAGCGCAGCTTCACCCAGAAGCTCACCCTCGCCCAGGTGGCGCGCCGGCTTCGCGTGAGCCCGGAGCACCTGTGCCGTCTCTTCCACCATTCCACCGGACTGCGTTTCCGGGAATATGTGGCGCGTCTGCGTGCCGAACATGCGCGGGGCAAGCTGCTCAGCACCGGGCAACGTATCGTGGACATCGCCTTCGCCGCCGGCTTTCAGTCACTTTCGCAGTTCAACCGCAGCTTCAAGGCAATCTACGGGGTGACGCCGCAGCAGCTGCGGTCCACGAGCCGCGTCAGGGTGGAGTGAGGCCGCTGAAGCTGGCATTGGGCTGGCGCGCATCTTGACGGACGGCCGCCCAGGCAGTGGAATGCGTGCATGGGCAGCCCGGAGAAATCCCCGAACATCGTTCTCGCAGGCGGCGGTTCATGGCATGAGCGTGAATTGTTTCCTCATGGTTGGACGCGTGGGCGCCTCGTGAAGGCCAGGAGGGGCTTCAGCATTGTTTGCTGGCAGGATCGCTTGGGTGGCCGGCATTACCCCCGTTGGCAATTCGATGAGCAAATGAACGTGCTGCCAACCATCGTGGAGATCCTCCGGCTGCTTCGTTCTTCCGACGGGCTCTTCGTGCTCTCGCAGTTTGTCGCCCCCATCCATTCGGGAAAGTCCCTCGTCGACTTGATACGTTGCGGCCGTGGAGAAAAGGCAGTCGCGCTCGTCGCTGATGAACAGAGGCAGCACCAGGCAGTGGCCAGGATGTCCGCGAAGGAGGCCGCACGCCTGAAACGCCTCCTGCACGAGCATCAGGATCCCGTCCACTATGTTGTCGTGTCCTTGCTGCTTCGGGGTTGGTGCGTGGTCTACGACGTGGCCTGCAATGTCTATTGCCATGCACATGTCTCGGACGGCTGCCTTATCAAGGACAGGAAGCTCGCCCAGGCGATTGTTGCGCATCTCAGGGGGGCCCGGGTGCGGGCTTCGGACCTTCATGTCCTCCCTGTCGTCAGGACCAAATATGGGTTTCGTGCGACGGAGGACATCCCAGGCCGAAAAGGCGCAAAGGCGTGGAGACCCCGGTTTCGCACGCCCGACGCCACTCCCGTTTTTGCTCCCATCACGATTGAG
>JAHFTI010000482.1 GCA_023265535.1 Opitutaceae bacterium | reverse complement strand
CAACGGGACCGCCCCGTGAAGGTGTGGGGCAAGGCGGACCCTGGGGAAAGGATCGAGGTCAGCTTCGGCGGGGAAACGCGGAGCGCGACGACCGCGGCGGACGGGGCCTGGCGGGTGGAGCTGCCGGCGCTGAAGGCCAGCGCCACGCCACGCAGCCTTCGTATCAGCGGCAGCACTACAGTGGAGTTCCGGGATGTGCTGGTGGGAGAGGTCTGGCTCTGCTCGGGGCAGTCCAACATGGAGAAGCAGATCGGCCCGCGCGCCGGCCAGAGGCCCACGGACAACTGGGAGCAGGAGCTCGCCGCCTCGGACTGCCCCACCCTTCGACTCTTCCAGATGCCGCGCAAGGGCGTTCTCAAGCCTCCGGCAGTGGGGCTGTGCTGGGTGCCCTCGACCCCCGAAAACCTGAAGGCCACCAGCTTCTCCGCGGCGGGCTGGCACTTCGGCCGCGAGCTGACCCGCGTGCTCGGCGTGCCGGTGGGGCTCATCCATTCGAGCTTCGGCGGCACCCGCATCGAGCCGTGGACCCCGCATGAGGCCTTCGCACGCGTGCCCAGCCTGGCCGCCTTCGCCCAGGCACCCGCGGGAACCAAGGTGGACGGCATCGAGACCAGCACCTTGTACAACTCGATGATTGCCCCCCTGGCACCCTACACGCTCAAGGGCTTCCTCTGGTACCAGGGCGAATCGAACTGCATGAACGCGGACACCTGGATCTACGCCGACAAGATGCGTGCCCTGATCGAGGGCTGGCGGGCGATCTGGAAGGATGAAATGGCCCCGTTCTATTTTGTGCACCTGGCGCCCTGGCTCTACTCCCAGAGGGAAACCAAGGTCCATCCCCTCACCGAGCTCGCCCTGCCGATGCTCTGGGAGGCGCAGGTAAAGGCACTGGAGATCCCGCACACGGGCCTGGTCGCCAGCTCGGACATCAGCCCGGACGTGAGGGACATCCATCCCACCAACAAGAGGGACATCGGCCTGCGCCTGGCCCGCCTGGCTCTCAGCCGCGACTATGGCATCCCGCTCGGCCTGGTCGACGCCCCCCGCTTCCGCAAGCTCAAGGCCAGCAAGGGCACCCTGCGTATCCACTTTCTGAATGCAGAGGGTGGCCTTCGCACACGCGATGACAAGGCCCCGGCCCATTTCAGCATCGCAGGCGAGGACGGAGTCTTTCATCCGGCCGAGGCGCGGATCGACGGGGAAAGCGTGGTCCTGAAAAGCCCTGCAGTCCCCAAGCCCGTCGCCGCCCGCCACGCCTTCCACGAGGCATCCTTCCCCAATCTGATGAATGCTGCAGGACTGCCCGCACTCCCCTTCAGGACCGACACCTGGAAGGTCGAAATTGAACGTGCAGTGCCGACCGAGGTACCTGCTGCCGGGGCAGTCCCCGCCGGCGCCCCCAGCCCCGCGAATGCCGCCCCTGCCGCCTCACCCGCAGCCCACACGGCTCCCACCACCCAGGCACCGTCCTCCGCCCAAGGCGACAAGCGCGGAAAGTAAAACGCGCCCATGCCATTTTAAGGTAATTTATATTTATCTTTATCAAAATTACAATATAAACGGCGGAATGACAGCCCCGTGTCGAAGAACACTTCGTGGAGCGGCCGTTCAGCCGCTCCTTTTTCTTGCCCTCGTCCTCCTTCTCCAGGCCGGCCTGCGCGGCGCGGAAGCGGCGCCAGCGCCCTCACGGCTGCGCGTGGCCACGTACAACCTGGAAAACTACACCTCCACCGGCCGCATGACCGGGGATGGCTACAAGCTGGATTATCCGAAGCCCGAGGAAGCCAAGCGCGCGCTGCACGAGGTGATCCTGTCGCTTCGCGCCGACCTGCTTGTGCTCCAGGAACTCGGTGGTGCAGGGCACCTGGAGGAGCTGCGCAGGGATCTCGAGGCCCTCGGCTGCAGGTATCCGCACGCGGCGGTGCTCGAGGCGGCGGACAGGGAACGCAAGCTGGGGGCGCTATCGCTGCACCCGTTTCTGCGCCAGGTCGCGCATGCAAAGGTGGAGTTCCCCTACCTTTCGGGTACGGGCGTATCCAAACGCGGACTACTGGAGCTTGTGCTGCAGACCGCCGCAGGGGAACTGACCGTTTGGGGGGTGCACCTGAAGAGCCGCTTTGCGACCGGCACACAGGACCCCGACTCGGGCATCCTGAGGGGGGCGGAGGCCACGGCGCTGCGCGACCTGGTGCTCGCACGCCACAAGGACACCGCAAACGAGCTTTTCCTGATCGTGGGGGATTTCAATGACACGAAGAAAAGCCGTCCCCTGAGGGCCTTCCAGGCGAGGGGCAAAACACCGCTGGCAGTCCTCCTGGAAGCGGGAGACCAACGCGGCGAACGCTGGACCCACTATTACCGGCAAACCGATGCCTATGACCGCGTGGACCACGTGCTTGCATCCGCCGCCCTGCTGCAGCGCCTCCTGCCCTCCGGCGTCGGGGCGGCCTATCCCGTGCGCATAGCGGATGGGCCCGCCACTGCCCGCGCCAGCGATCACCGCCCCCTGGTGGTGGAGCTCGACCTGAGTCCGGTAAGCGCAAAACAAATCAATTAAGAGATTCCAAGTCCCGCCCCGCATGCTCTAGCTAGTGCGCTTCCGCCGGGCAGTTCACTCCTGCCGGGCGCAGGTTTGCATCGTGCAGCCCAGTGAGGGCGGCCGAGACGAGCCCGATCCAGCATCCCACCCATGATTGGCCTTCGCAACGACGACGACATGTCCCCGCCTCCGCCCCCTCCCAGCCGGGTGCGGCAGTTGGTGTCGCGCATCTTCGCCGAGGGCGGTTGGCTGCAGGAAGCCCTGAAGCTGGAGCACCGTCCCCAGCAGGAGACCATGGCGCGCACGGTCGCCTCGGCCTTTTTCGAGGACGAGCCCCTGCTCTTTGAGGCGGGCACCGGTGTGGGCAAGTCGCTGGCGTATCTCGTGCCCGGAATCATCCATGCCTGCGACCAGACGCGCCAGCTGGTGGTGTCGACCCACACCATAGCCCTGCAGGAGCAGCTTGAGCAGAAGGACCTGCCCATCTGCCGTCGCCTCTTCAGCCAGAACGAGGAGCTCAAACCCTATGCCGGCTTCCGGAGCGCAGTGCTGATGGGCAAGGGCAATTACCTGTGCACCACCCGGCTGGCAGCCGCGTTGGCAGGCAAGAACGAACTCTTCAGCACACCCGAGCTCGACGAACTCAAGCGCATCGCGGCCTGGGCGGAATCGAGCGAAACCGGCCTGCGGCATGAGCTCTCGCCGCCGCCGATTCCCGAGGTGTGGGAGCACGTCAACGCGGATTCGACGAGTTGCTCGAGGAAGTACTGCGACTGCGAACAGTGCTTCTACCAGCGCACCAAGACGCGCATCCGCAAGGCCCAGGTGGTCATCGTGAACCACTCGCTGCTGTTCGCCCTGCTCAACGCGGGCGGCGCGCGCGAGAAGGGCTCCGGGCGCGGCATCCTGTTTCCGGAGGACCTGGTGGTGCTCGACGAGGCGCACACCGTGCCGGAGGTCGCCACCGATCACTTTGGCCTGCGCATCAGCAACTACGGCCTCGAGCGCATGCTCAAGCACCTCTACAATCCGCGCACGCAGAAGGGCATGTTGCGCCGGCTCGGCTCGCGGGTGGAGCAGCAGCTCGTGGCGGACAGCCTCGAGGCCTCGGAGCAGTTCTTCGGTGCCGTGGCGGACCTGCTGCTCGCCAAGCGCCCCATCGCCCGCACACGCAGCGAGGGATGCATCGAGCCCTACCTGTCCGGCCCCCTGCAGGCGCTCTCCAAGTCCATCGAAGCCATC
>JAHFTI010000048.1 GCA_023265535.1 Opitutaceae bacterium | reverse complement strand
CAGTCCCTTGTGGTCCATCGGGAGGAGGTTCCAGTTGCTCTCCTCCTGCTGGGTGCGCAGCCAGCGCCAGCAGTGGAAGCCCCAGACCTGCGGGGAGGACTGGCTGTAGCGCAACTGGCTGAGAGGGATGGCGTATTCGGCGCACCAATACCCGTCGGCGGCGGAGGTCCTGACGTTCCAGACGGCATTCCAGCTGGTGTCGGCGCTGCCGTCGTTCTTCAGGATCAGGTCGATCTTGGAGCCGCCGGAGGTGACGTCGAATTCGTAGGCGGTGCGGAGATTGTGGAAGCTGTCGAGGGCGATGCCGACCATGTCGCCCGTGAACTCGTCGCGGTTGCCCATGATGCGCGGCGCGGTGGCGGCGTCGGGCTGGTGGGCGCGGATGGCGACGTAGAGGTGGCGCTGGTCGTAGAGGACCTTGATCTCGGTCGGGTGGGTGGGGGCGGCACCCTCGCGCGGCTCGCGCTGGGTGAAGTCTCCCGCCCAGGTGCCGCGGGTCTGCCAGGCCTCGTCGTTGAGCCTGCCGTCGATGACGGGGGCGCTGCCCTGCAGGCGCGTGGCCTGGTAGACGCGCTTGGGGCGGTCCTGTTTTGTCCCGGCAGGGGAGGGCTGCCCCTCGGGCGTGGCGGAGGCGGCTGCGAGGGGAGCCTGGCAGAGGGCGGCGAGGGCCAGAAGGAGTGCGGGGCGCAGGGAGGGCATCAGGGGCGCGGGCGGGCAGGAGAGGGGCAGGCCATGCAGTGGGTGCAGTGCAGACCTTGTGATGGGAGGACTGCAGACCTCAAGGCAGGAGCCATGTAGATCCTATTACTACGGCTCCTGCAGTGCTGGCGACTCCATTGACGCCCCCATTTGGTATAGCGTTAGAGTTTGCGGACCGTGACGGAGCCGTTGACGGACTCGAGTTTCACGGAGGCGGCGCCATTGCCGAGGGTGCCGCTGAGCTCGTTGCGCTTGGTGGAGGCGTTGGCGAGGGGGAGTTCACAGCGTGCCTTGCCATTGACCGTCTCCGCGGAGAGTGCGGCGCCGGCATCGGCGGGAAGGGCGAGGTCACAGGAGCCATTGACGGTTTCGATGTGAATCCTGGCCTTGGCGGGGAGCTGGGAGGCGGAGGCGTGCACGGAGCCGTTGACGAGCTCGAGGTGGGCGTTGCCCTGGAGGTCGGAGGCCTCGATGCTGCCGTTGACGGTCTCGATGTGGAGGTCGCCGGAGACGCCGGAGCATTTCACGTTGCCGTTGACGGTCTCGACGGAATCGAGGCGGGTGGAGGCGGGCACGCGGACGCGGTAGGTGACGCTGACGTTGTTGTTCCAGCTGAAGAGGCGTTTCTCGTGCGTGGTCCTGATGCTGATCTTGTCAGGCGAGGCGGAGACCTTGATTTGGACAGCCTTGAGCTTCTCCTCGGAGGAACTCTTCTTTTCGGCCTCGATGGAGACCTCGGCCTTGTCCCAGGCGATGATCTCGACGTTGCCGTTGATGTTTTCGAGGGAGAGTTTGCCGCCGGCGGAAAGGGGGTGGCTTTGGCTGAAGGATTCGGTGGCGGCGCTGAGGGCGAGGACGGTGGCGAGGAGGCTGGCGGGGAGGAGGAGGGTGGCTTTCATGGGTGGAGTGAAGGTGGGTGGGTGTGGTGTGGGTGTAGTGTGGGTGGTGTCGAGGGACAGGGAAAGAACCCGGCAGCGCGCGAAAAGTGACAGGAAACCTTTGGAAAAATGTCGGCAAGGGACGGGCCCTTTGCTTCGCTGGGTAACACGATGAGAATCACCCCACTTATCGCGGCCAGCCTTTGCCTGCTGGCCTGCGCCGCCTGCTCCCGATCACCGCTTGAGAGCAAGGTGGAGGCCAGCTCCCCCATCAACTACGTGATGTGGCAGGGGCGGGTGTCGCGCTCCCTCTCGCCGGAGCAGGAGCGCATGCTCGCGTTGTCCCGCGACGAGATCAAGGTGCACCTGACCAGTTCGGGCGAGGCGAGCGGCAGCGAGGAGGTCGACAGGGCCTTCATGAAGATGGCGGACGGCATGAGCCTGCGCCAGTTCCTGCAGCTCGGGTATTCGTGCAGGGCGGAGCGCCTGCGAGCCGAGGCCAGTCGCCTGGAGGCGGGCATCAAGGTCCAGCGCACCATCATCCTGCCTGCGGGCGACCATCGCGTGCAGGATCTCATTGCCGACATGGAGAGGCGCCTTGCCCTGGTGCGCGAGGACATCGCCACGGCCGAACGCGGGCTGACCCAACTTTCCGAGAAATAGGCCAAGGGGAGCGCTTGATGATTCCCTGGCAGCGTCCGAGGTGGAAGGGGGGGGCTTTGAAGTGCGAAAAATCGAGTGCTAGCCTAATGGTATTTATGGCCGGATTTTGAGGCTAAATACCAAAATCGTAATAGTTTTAAATCGGAGTTGTTTCCCCCCCCCTCATCCTCGGCCTCTGTGGCTGCTCCGATGCAGGGAGCTCGTGAGGTGGCTTGAGTGGGATCAGCCTCGGAGGGCGCAGCGAAACGAGGCAATGGCTCCGGGCCCTGTTCAGCCCAGGATGGTGAGTGTAATGCCCACGAGGATACCGATCACGGCTGGCAGCTTATTGCGGCCGTTGTGTTCGTGGAAGAGCAGGATGCCGCCGGCGAAGGCGATGAGGGTGCTGCCGCGCCGCAGGCTGGAGACAATGGAGACGAGGGCCTCGCTGTCGCGCAGGGCGCCGAAATAGAGGAAGTCGGCAACGAGCAGGCACAGGGCGATGAGAGGGATCGACCAGCGCCAGGTGAATTCATTGCGGGGCCACCAGCGCAGCCGCCAGCCGAGGGCGAAGGGGAAGAGGATGGGGACCAGGTAGATGGAGAACCAGGCCTGCACTGTGGAGGCCTGGAGCTGGAGCGTGCCGAGCAGGTACTTGTCGTAGAGTCCCGAGCAGGCGCCGAGCAGGGTGCCGACGATGAGGCGCCAGATCCAGGGGTTGCGGTGGAAGTGGATGCCCTCCTTCTGGCCGGCGAAGGAGAGGGCGACGAAGGAGGCCAGGGTGGTGGCGATGCCGAGCACCTCGAGGAGGCTGGGGCGTTCGCCGAGGACCATCATGGCGCCGAAGAAGGTCCAGACGGGGCCGGTGGCGCGGATGGGGGAGGCGATGGAGATGGGCAGGTGTTTCTCGCCGAAGTAGGAGAAGATCCAGGAGGAGGCCACGATGCCGGACTTGGCCATGAGCAGCAGGTGCTGTTGCCAGGTGAGGGGCTCGACGAGGAGCCAGGCCGGGGTGGCGGCGGGGGCGAGCTGCTGAAAGAGAAGGAGGGCCGACCAGACTGTCGCGCCCGTGACGGTGCTGAGGAAGAGAACAGGGAAGACGGCGTTGCCGGTGAGGGCGTGCTTCTTGTTCAGGTCGTAGCAGCCGAGAAAGAAGGCGGAGAGGAGACTGGCGAGGATCCAGGGCATTGGATGGGAGCAGCGAGAGGCGGGAAGCGAGCAGCGAGAAGGGAGAAGCGAGGAGCGAGAGGTGAGAAGCGAGGGGGGCGGGTGGCGAGACCTGTGCTCTCCTACGCTGCTGGAGTAGCTACGGAGGATGCGGCCGCTGTGGAGGTGCCGCGGGGGTGGTCGAGGTGTGAGAGAAGTGGTGGTGAAAGGGTGGCGGAGTGGACGGAAGGCGTGAAAAGGGGGGAGCCTCCCATAGGGAGAGGCGGGGATCGAGAAGGAAAAATGGCGGGTTGCCTGCGGCGGGGGGCTTGGCTTGTAGTGGGGGCATGGAGACACAGGGGACATTGCTGGAGGGGGCGCGACTCGACGGGGTTTGCGCCGCGGTGGGCCATACGCCCCTGCTCCGGCTGTGCGGCCTGTCGGCGGCGACCGGTTGCGAGCTGCTTGCAAAGGCGGAGTTCATGAATCCGGGCGGCTCGATTAAGGATCGGCCGGCGCTGGGCATGATCCTGGCCGCCGAGCGCGAGGGTGTGCTGCGTCCGGGCGGGACGATCGTCGAGGGCACGGCGGGCAACACGGGCATCGGCCTGACCCTGATGGGGCGGGCGCGCGGCTACCGCATGCTGGCGGTGCTGCCCGAGGGCATTTCCGAGGAAAAGGTGGCCCTGCTGAGGGCCGTGGGTGCGGAGGTGCGCGTGGCTCCCGACGTCTGCGCCACGGACCCGCGCCACTATGTGCGCGAGGCGGAGCGGCTGGCGGCGCAGCTGCCGGGCGGCTGGTGGGTGAACCAGTTCGACAACACGGCGAACCGCCGCATGCACTTTGAGACGACGGGCCCTGAGATCTGGGAGCAGAGCGGGGGGCGCGTCGACGCCTTCGTGGCGGCGGTGGGCTCGGGCGGCACGCTCGCGGGCACGGGCTCCTACCTGAAGGGCCGCAACCCTGCGCTGCGCGTGGCCTGCGCCGACCCGGCGGGCGCCTCGATGTATTCATGGATCAAATACAAGCGCGCGGAGTGCAGCGCGGGTGACTCCGTGGCGGAGGGCATCGGGCAGAACCGGGTGACGCGCAACATCGCCGACGCACCGCTCGATGACGCCTGCCGCGTGCCCGACACCCTGGCCGTGGCCATGCAGCACCTGCTGCTGCGCGAGGAGGGTCTCTTCGTGGGCCTCTCGGCGGCGGTCAATGTCTGCGGCGCGGTGTGGCTCGCCCTGCGCGGCGGGCGCGGGCAGGTGATCGCGACGGTGCTGTGCGACGGAGGCGGGCGCTACGTGTCGCGCCTCTTCAACCGCGAGTGGCTGGCGGCGCGCGGCCTGGAGCCCGTGCTCACGCGCGACGAGCTGCTGGCTCGGCTGGCGGCACTGGAGTGACACAAGCGGCCGAGTGGGAGGAACCACAGAGGCACGGAGGGCACAGAGCAAGGAGGAGGACTGGGTCTGGGGCTCTGCGTATAGTGCCAAAAAAAGACCCCCGCTTTCGGGGCGGGGGTCGTGTGAGGGGACGGAGGGCGGGGGCCTACTCGTGCTTGCCGTTGTGGGCGGCTTCGCGACGGAGGCGGGCCTCCTCGAGCAGTTTCTTTTCCTGCTCGGGCGGGACGTCCTCGTAGTGGCTGAAGGCCTCGGCGTGGCGGCCCTTGCCGCTCGTGATGGAGCGTACGACGCTGCTGTAGTGGTACAGGTCCTTCTGGGGGACGAGGGCCTTGACCGTCTGGAAACGGCCGTCGGCCTCGACGCCCTGGATCTTGCCACGGCGCGACGAGAGGTCGCCCATGATGTCGCCCAGGCAATCCTCGGGCACGGTCACGCTGACCGAGTAGATCGGCTCGAGCAGGCGCGGGTTCGCGGCGGCGAAACATTCCTTGAAGGCGAAGTAGCCGGCGATCTGGAAGGCGACGTCCTTCGAGTCGACCGGGTGCATCTTGCCATCGTAGAAGTCGGCCTTCACGTCGACGACGTGGTAGCCTGCGAGGATGCCCTCGGTGCAGGCGGTCTTGACGCCCTTCTCGACGGAGGGGACGAAGACGCGGTCGACGTTGGTGCCGACGAGCGACTGGGTGAAGACGATGCCGGAGTCGCGCGGAGCCGGCTCGATGCGCATCCAGACCTCTGCGAACTGGCCGGAGCCGCCGGTCTGTTTCTTGTGGCGGTAGCGGGATTCGCCGCGGCCGTGGATGGTCTCGCGGTAGGGGATGCGGGGCTCCTCGAGGTCGACCTTCACGCCGAAGCGGCGGAGCAGGCGCTCGCAGATGATCTGGAGGTGGATCTCGCCCTGGCCGGAGACGATGGTCTGGTGGATCTCGCTGTCGACGCGGTAGAGGAAGGTGGGGTCCTCGTCGTGCAGGGTGGCGAGACCGGTGGCGAGCTTGTCCTCGTCGCCCTTGGACTTGAGGTTGAGGGCGCCGTGGATGTTCGGGTGCGGGTACACGACCTTGTCGAGCTCGACCTGGTACTTGGGGGAACAGAGGGTGTTGCCCGTGTGGGTGTCGCGCAGCTTGACGACGGCGCCGATGTCGCCGGCGTTGAGGAAGGGCACGGGTGTGCGCTCCTGGCCGTTGAGCAGGTAGATCTGGCCGATGCGCTCGGTGCAGCCACGGGTGCTGTTCACGAGTTCGTCGCCGCTCTTGATCCTGCCGGAGTACACGCGGAACATGGAGAGCTCGCCGACGCCGGGCTCGTTCATCGTTTTCCAGATGTAGACGACGGGCTCGGGCTTGGAGAGGGGTACGCTGAGTTCGCCGCCGCTGGCGTCGCGGGCGTGCACCTCGGCGCGGTCGAGCGGGGAGGAGCCGTACTTGGCGATGAGGTCCATCATGCGCGCCACGCCGACATTGGTCTCGGCGGAGGTGGCGAAGACGGGGATGAGCAGCTGGTTCTGGATGGCCTTGTGGAGGTAGGCGCGGAGCTCCTCCTCGGAGAGGGAGCCCTCCTCAAAGTAGTGCTCGAGCAGCTTGTCATCGGACTCGGCGACGAGCTCGATGAGTTGCTTGTGAAGCTGCTGGACCTGCGAGAGCTGGTCGCCGGTGACGGGGAGTTCGTCGTAGTGGCCGTTGCCACCGGGCTTGTAGGTGACGAGTTCGCTGCGCATGACGTCGAGCACGGCGTTGAAGCCGGGGCCGGCGTTGACGGGAATGGTGAGGGGGAAAACCTTCTGGCCGAAATGCTCGCGGGCGGAGGCGACGACGGAGTCGAAGTCGACGTTCGGTTTGTCGAGCCCGGTGATGACGATCATCTTGGGCAGGCCGAATTGGGAGGCGTATTCCCAGACCGCGTCGGTGCCGTAGCCGAGGCCGTGGGCGGCGTTGATGGTGACGAGGGCGAAGTCGCCGACACGCAGGGCACCGAGGCCCTCGCTGATGAAGTCGGCGCAGCCGGGAGAATCGATGATGTTGAATTTCTTGCCCATCCACTCCGTGTTGAGGAGGGTGGCGTGAACGGAGATCTGATGCTGTTTCTCGGACGGGTGGTAGTCGCTGACGGTTGTTCCTGAGGCGATGCTGCCCATGCGGCCGATGCGGCCGGCACAGAGGAGCATCGCCTCACAGAGCGTGGTCTTTCCGCTTGAGGCGTGACCCACGACAGCGAAGCTGCGCAGGTCCTGGCTGGGATATTCCTTCATTTGATCGATGGGGTTAAACGTTCCATGGTGAGAACGCTCGGGCCGATCGAGAGCGCACGCGCAAGCATGCGCGTCGGGAGGGGCAGGAGCGGGAAAAGGGGGTAAGACAAACTGCCGCTGGGAGTAGGTTTTAGATTAGGGCGCAGCGGAGCCTTGTGAAGGCTATTATTAAGCAAAATTATGAATTTTGGGCTAAAGCCTGCGCTCGCCTTCACTTCGTTGAAGGGTTTCCGGCACGGGCGGTGTTTTTTGGGGTGACGTCCCTGTGCCCAGGTGCGTCCTTCCCCCCGTTCACCATGTTCTCCCCCCGACTTCATTTCCTTTGCGCCGCCGGTGCGCTTTTGTGGATGCCCAGCGCGCTTCGCTCCGAAGGCGCCGCCATGAGCCCTTCTGATCCGGCTCCTGCGGCCAAGGCCGAGGCTCCTGCGGGGCTTCCTGCCGAAGCCGCGGCGCAGCCCGCCGCCAATGTGGCAGGCAAACGTTCGTTGAAGGTCGGCATGCCCGCGGCCGAATTGCAGGCCCTGATCGGAAAGCCCCAGGAGGTTTCGCCCATGGGCAACACCGAGGCCGGCCCCGCCGAGATCTGGATTTACCGTCGCCTGAAGGAAACCAAGACCGACCAGGTCCACATGGGCGACAAGCAGATCACGCAGCCCTATGTCGACGCCACGGGTCGCCGCATCGAGAATGTCGTGGCGACCGAGGCCATCTACAAGACGCGCCGCAAGGACACCTTCGAGGTCCTGCAGCTGCTGCTGGTCAACGGCCTCTACGTGAACATGAAGAAAAGCGTCGAGGTGAAGGACAGCTACGAGTGAGGGCGAAAAAACAGGGGGGCACCCCAAAGGCATGTCCCCCGTTCCCGTGTTGTCGCAGCTGTGCGCGCTCGGCTGCTGAGGCCCGTCAGGGCTTCGCCGTCACTTGACGGGGGCAACGCCCTCCTCGGTGGGGACCAGGCGCCTGATGGTGCCGTCGGGGTTGTAGTCGAGGTAATCGACGCAGACGGAGCGGCGGAAGCTGCCGCCCGTGAGGGTGCCACCGTTGTGATACACGATGTAGGAGCGGCCCTTGAATTCGATGATGGCCTGGTGGTTCGTGTTGCAGTTGCCGGCCAGGTCGGCGACGAGACCGCGGTGCGTCCAGGGGCCGGTGACCTTGTCGGCCGTGGCGTAGGCGGTGCGCTCGGGGAAGCCCGTGGCGTAGGAGAGGTAGTAGAGGTCGCCGCGCTTGTGAACCCAGGGGGCCTCGGTGTAGCGCGGGAGGTTCGTGATGCGTTGGATGGGGCCGTCGAGTTCGGTCATGGAGGGCTTGAGCCTGGCCCAGTAGAGATTGGTGTTGCCCCAGAAGAGGTACGCCTGGCCGTCGGTGTCGATGAACACGGCGGGGTCGATGTCATCCCAGCTGACGACCATGCCCTCGGGGTTGGTCGGGTTGGGGGTCATGTCGGAGGTGACGAGGGGCTTGCCCAGGGCGTCGACGAAGGGGCCCGTGGGGGAGTCGGAGACGGCCACGCCGAGGGCGAAGCCGTGCGGCTGTTCCACGCTCATGGGGACGTACCAGTAGAACTTGCCGGCGCGTTCGATGACGTGGCCGGCCCAGGCGTCGCGCTTGGCCCACTTGAAGGCGGCGAGGGAGAGCGGGGACGGGTGGGACTTCCAGGTGACCATGTCGGTCGAGGAGAAGACGAGCCACTCCTTCATGACGTAGCGGTTCTCGTTGGGCGGTGCCTCGTCGTGGCCGGCGTAGATGTAGACCGTGTCGCGGTGCACGAGGGCGGCGGGGTCTGCGGTGTGGACGTCGGTGACGATGGGGTTGCCTGCGAAGAGCGTGGCGCAGCCCAGGAGGGCCAGGGAGAGGAGGGCGAGGGCGGGGGTTCTGAAGGTCTTGTGCATGGGGAGGGGATAAAGCTCACGCTAGGCCCGTGCGCAGGTGCAGGAAACCGTGGGCTCGCTTGACCGTAATGAACACTCCTCGAGAGCGGCCGAGTGGGCCGGGGGGGCTTCTCAGGGCTTGGCGGCGGAGGCCTTGTCGTCCTCGGTCTTGCCCTCCACGTAGGCGCGCAGGAGGACGGAGAGCTCGCGCACGGTGTCGGCGTGGGCGGGGTCGTTCACGAGGTTTTTCAACTCGTGGGGATCGTTGAGCGAGTCGGTGAGCATGGCGCCCGCGCCGCGTCCGTAGAACTCGGCGTAGCGCCAGCGTTCGGTGCGCACGACGGCGCCGGTGATGCCGCGGTTGTGCTCGTTCCAGAGGCTGAAGGCGGGGTGTTTCCACTCGAGGGAGGGATTCTCGAGGAGCGGGGCGAGGTTGCGGCCCTCAAGGCCGGCGGGTGCGGGCAGGCCGGCGAGCGCGACAAGGGTGGGATAGATGTCGATGGACTGGACCACGCGCGGGCTGGACTTGCCGTTGCCGCGGGCGCGCGGGTCGTGGATGATGAAGGGGATGCGGGTGCCGCGTTCCCAGAGGGAGCCGGCCTTGGACCACTTGCCCTTCTCGCCGAGCTGGTAGCCGTGGTCGCTCCAGAAGACGATGAGGGTGTTGTCGCGCAGGCCCTGGGCCTCGAGTTCGGCGAGCACGCGGCCGAGGTTCCAGTCGACGTAGGAGACGCAGGCCAGGTAGGCGCGGATCATCTCGCGGGCCTGCTCGGGGGTGGCGTCGCGGCCGATGAAGAGGTCGGCATTGTTGGGGCGGATGGAGCCGGCGGGGAACCCCTCGGGCACGGTGGGGCGGGGGGCAAAGTCGACGGGGAGCGGGATGTCCTCGGTGCGATAGAGGTCGAAGAAGCGTTTGGGCGCGATGAGGGGGCTGTGGGGCTTGGAGAAGCCGCAGGCCAGGAAGAAGGGCTCTTACTTGCGGGCGGGGTCGCGCAGGTACTCGATGGCCTTGTCGGCGACGAGGGTGTCGCGCTGCTCGGCAACCTTCTCGCCCTCAACGGCCTCCCAGCGATCCGAATGTTTGGCGCGGTTGTTGTCCTGTCCGCGCATGCGTTCGACATGCGCCTTGTTTTCCTCGGGCTTGAGGGGGCCGCGCGGGGTGTTGACCAGGGGGCGTGCGGCATCCTCGCCGTGGATGCGGGCCTCGCCGCCCTTCACCCAGGCGTCGGTGTCGTCGAGGCCTTCGTGGAAGATCTTGCCCGTGCGGAGTGTCGTGTACCCTTGGTTGCGGAAATGGCGCGGGAGGGTGACCCAGTCGGGATGCTGGACGCCGATCCACTCGCGGTTGCCGTAGATGTTGGTCGTGGTGGGGGGACGTCCGGTGAGCATGGAGCTGCGGGAGGGGCCGCAGAGGGGGTATTGGCAATAGGCGCGCTCGAAGCGGACGCCCTGGGAGGCGAGGCGGTCGATGCTGGGCGTCTGGGCGAGGGAGCCGCCGTAGGAGCCGATTTCCACGCGCAGGTCGTCGGAGATGATGAACAGGACGTTCATGCGTTTCCCCTCGGGGGCGGCTGCGGGGGAGGCCGCGGGCGAGCCGGCGGCGAGGGCTGCCAGGGGGGGCAGGACGGCGGCGAGGACGGCGGCGAGGGCCCGGGCCAGGAAGCGGTGCAGGGGGAGTGAGCGGTGCAGGGGGAGGGGGCTGCTTTTCATGGGGAAGGAGGCGTGCCTGTGGGGCGGCGCAAGCATGACGCGCGTGGGCGGTAGATGTAGCGGATTTTTTCGCGTTGCCGCAAGGGGCGGGGAGGGATGATGCTGCGCGGGAATGAAGTCCTCCAAATCCGCACATGTCACCTGGGGTGGGCGTTTCAGCGCCGGTCCGGCCGAGCTGATGCTGAAGTTCAGCGAGTCCGTGTCCTTTGACCATCGCCTGGCGCCCTTCGACATCCAGGGCAGCAAGGCGCAGGCGGCGATGCTGGCGCACGTGGGCCTGATCACGAAGGCCGAGTGCAAGGCGATCCAGAAGGGGCTCGACCAGATTTTGCACGAGGTGCACGCGGGCGAGTTCAAGTGGGACATCCGCAACGAGGATGTGCACATGAACATCGAGCAGAAGCTGACCGAGCGCGTGCCGGCGGCGGCGAAGCTGCACACCGCGCGCAGCCGCAACGACCAGGTGGCGACGGACATGAGGCTCTTCTTCAAGTACGCCTGCGTGCAGCTGGGCGAGAAGATCGTGGGTGCGCAACGCGCGCTGCTGAAGGCGGCCGAGGCGAATGCGGACGTTCTGATCCCGGGTTACACGCACCTGCAGCGTGCGCAGCCTGTCTTCCTGGCGCACCATCTCTTTGCGTGGATGGAGATGCTGGAGCGCGACCGCCAGCGTTTCGCCGAGGTCTTCGACCATGCCAACTGGTGCCCGCTGGGTGCGGGGGCGTTCGCCGGCACGACGCTGCCGATCAACCGCGAGTTCACGGCGCGCGAGCTGGGTTTTGTGGATGCCAAGGGGCGTGCGCGCGTGACGCAGAACAGCATGGACACCGTGGCGGACCGCGACGTGTTCCTGGAGTTCGCCGGGGCCTGCGCGATCGCGGGCGTGCATTTCTCGCGCATCGCCGAGGACCTGATCATCTGGTCGAGCACGGAGTTCAATTTCATCTCGCTGCCGGACGCGTTCTGCACGGGCAGCTCGCTGATGCCGCAGAAGAAGAACCCGGATTCGTGCGAGCTGCTGCGCGGCAAGTCGGCGCGCCTGCAGGGCAACCTGCACACGCTGCTGACGCTGGTGAAGGGCCTGCCGCTCACCTACAACCGCGACCTGCAGGAGGACAAGCCGCCGGTGTTCGACAGCTTTGACCAGACTGCCCTGTGCGCCGACGTGCTCGCGGGCACCCTGGGCAGGCTCACGGTGAAGCGCGAACGCTGTGCGGCGGCGGTGGCCGATCCGGCGCTGCTGGCGACGGACATGGCCGACTATCTGGTGACCAAGGGCGTGCCCTTCCGCCAGGCGCACCATGCGGTGGGCGCGGTGGTGAAGCTGGCCGAGCAGCGCGGCGTGGCGCTCAACGAGCTCACGGACGCGGAGGTCGCGGGCGTGCACCCGGCGTACGGCCCGGACTGGAAGGACATCTTCGACCTGAAGCGGGCGATGGAGCGGCGCGCAGGCACCGGCATGCCCAGCCCTGCGCAGCTCAGGAAGCAGACGGCGCGCTGGCGCCGGATCCTCGGCTGAGGTCGGCGCGGCAGACGGCGCCGCGGACCTCGGCGATGAGCTCGGCGGGGTCCACGGGTTTTGTAAGGATTTTATGAATACCGATGCGCGCGGCGTCGCCGGGCGTCCAGGCGCCGCCGTAGCCGGTGACCAGGATGACGGGGAGGTCGGGGCGCTCGTTGCGCAGCAGCTTGGCGAGATCGGGGCCGGTCATGCCGGCCATGCTGTGGTCGGTGAGGAGCAGGTCGTAGTCGTCGGGCGCGGCAAGGAAGGCGCGGTGGGCGGCCTGCGGGGTGTTGTGGACCTGGACGGCGAAGCCTGCGCGCTCGAGCATGATGCGCAGGGGGCGTGAGACGGAGGGCTCGTCGTCGACGAGGAGGATGCGGGTGCCGCGCGGGGAGCCGGCGGCGGGAGCCAGGCCGGGCTGGGCGGCGGAGTCGGGTGGGGGGGCTGCGTGGGGCGGGACGGCCGCGGGAGGCGGCTGCGTGTCAGCGGCGGAGGAGGCGGAGGAGGGTGAGGCGGTGACCGGGGCGGGTGGCGGCAGGACGAGCGCCAGGTTGGGGAGCTCCGGGGTTTCTGCGGCGGGCCTGTCCGCGGGGGCGTCGGGATCGGGCAGGTGGATGGGGAGGGAGACGGCGAAGGTGCTGCCCTCGCCGGGAGTGCTGCTGACGAGGATGTGGCCGCCGTGGGACTTGACGATGCCGTCGACGACGGAGAGGCCGAGGCCGGTTCCCTTGCCGGTGGGCTTGGTGGTGAAGAAGGGGTCGAAGATGCGCTCGAGGATCTCGGGCTGCATGCCGACGCCGTCGTCGCTCACGAGGAGGGTCAGGTGCGGGTGGTGCGTCGGGGCGAGGAAGGCGTCGGGGGCGAGCTCGGGGGTGCCGCCGTGGCGCAGGGTGATGCCGATGGTGCCGCGGCCCTCGGGGAGGGCCTGCTGGGCGTTCGTGCAGAGGTTGATGATGACCTGCTGGATCTGGGTGATGTCGGCGAGGATGGGGGGCAGGCCGGGCTCGATGTCGATCTCCAGGCGGACGCCGGAGGAGAGGGCGGCGCGCATGAACTTGAGGGCCTCGGTGACGGCCTCGCCGAGGTCGACGGGGACCTTGTGGGTGGGCTGGCGGCGGCTGAAGGTGAGTATCTGCTGGACGAGGCGTCGGGCGCGTTCGGAGGCGGCGAGGACCTGCTGGAGGTTTTCGCGGGCCTCGGGGTTGGCGATGCATTCCTCGAGGGCCATGCGGGTGCAGGGCGTGATGATGGCGAGGATGTTGTTGAAATCGTGGGCGATGCCGCCGGCGAGGGTGCCGATGGATTCCATCTTCTGGGCCTGGAGGAGCTGTTCCTCGAGGCCGGTGCGGAGCTTCTCGAGCTCGTGGCGCTCGTGGATCTCGTGCTTGAGCTCGTCGTTGGCGCGGCTGAGGTCGGCGGTGCGTTCGGCGACGCGCAGCTCGAGCTGGGCGCGCGCCTCCTCGAGGGCCTTCTCGACGCGCGCGCGGTGGTCGATCTCGCTGCGCAGCTTGGCGTTGCCGCGGGCGAGGTGGCGGCTGCGGGTGATGCCGAGCCAGGAGAGGCCCAGGAGCAGGGCCCCGATGCTGGCGAGCGCCCAGGGGAACCAGGTGCGGCTTTGCAGGGGCAGCGGAAGGACGG
>JAHFTI010000481.1 GCA_023265535.1 Opitutaceae bacterium | reverse complement strand
GGTCGCTTGGAGGCGGTTCGGCAAGGGGGCACTATTTCCATCAGGACCTGCTCGTCGCCAGGAGAGTCTTCACAAACAATCCCGTCAGCCACTATGATGTCGGATCGAGGATCGACGGCTTCGTGGCCCACGTTGCGGCGTTCCGTCAGATTGATGTCATCGATATTCGCCCCCTCCCCGTCAAGCTGGTGAATATACGATTCCTCCAGGCAAACATGATGGATCCGATCCCGGAGTCGCTGGTGGGGTCCACCGACTCCCTGTCATGCCTCCACGCACTGGAACACTTTGGCCTGGGCCGCTATGGCGACCCGATTGACTTCGACGGCTTCCTCAAGGGATATGACGCCCTGCACCGGATGCTAAAGAGGCAGGGAACGCTCTATCTTTCCGTCCCCATCGGGCCACAACGCATCGAATTCAACGCCCACAGGGTGTTCTCGGTGCGCTTCCTGACCGACCTGTTCAGCAAGCACTATACGGTGGAGCACTTCTCCCTTGTGGACGACGAGGGAAACCTCCACGAGGACATCCCCATGCCGCAGGACCAGGTGGACATCAGCTTTGGCTGCCACTATGGATGCGGCATCTTCGAGCTGAAGAAATTATAAAAGGGATTTCGCCGCCCGCCCCCGTGCATTATATCAGCCACCCGGCGGCCGGCCGAGGCATTCCTATTCGGTTGACCACGGCATGCCCCGAAAGCAGGATGCCGCCTTTCCGTCCGATGCCGCGGGCGCTACAACACCCTTAAACACCTGCCACGCGCCACCTTAAAAGGACATGACGAAATTCAAGAAATTCTATTGGAGAATTCAGGATGAATATCGAAGCGTGAAGGCGGCGCGTTTCATCGCCGGTCAGATTCCCAGGGGCCCGGGGGCGGTCAAGGTGATGACCTATGTTGCAACGGCAGGCCTGTGCAACAGGATCCGGGCACATCTGGCGTGCAGCGAACTCGCTCGGATCAACGGTGCCAGGGTTGCGCCGGTATGGATAAAAAATGCCCACTGCGGGGCTGACTTTAGGGACCTGTTCACCACCGGACCGATGCCCGCCCGCAACTCGATGGGAGAACGCACCAAGGTGGGCAGTTTTGCCTGCAGGGGCGCAGCCCTCTACGGCTCCGACAAGTGCCATGTGCTGGACTTCGACTGGCAGTACCAGGAAATTCACGTCCTGGAGCGGTTGCTCGGATGCCAGGACCTCATCAGGCATTTGCCCCGATTCAGGCCGGAAGTGCTGGCCGGGGCGGACCGCCTGCTGGCCAGGCTGGGGGCGGACGGGATCGTTGTGCACATCAGGCGCGGAGACTTCGTGACCCATACAGGCCAGGCGCTGACGCTCTCGCATTACGCGGAGCAGATCCGCAGCCTCGTCGCGCTGCATGGAAAGCTGCCTGTCCATATCATATCGGATGGCTCCCGAGACGAGCTGTGGGGGCTGATGGAAGGCTTTGACGCGGTGCTCGTCAGCAGCCACTCGGACCTCGGAAGGGGCCAGGCTTCCGTCATAGATGCGGCCCATGAGATCATCTTTGCCGCAAGATCCAGGTTCTTCATCGGCACGCCAAGCTCGAGTTTCTCGGAAATCATAATGGCCCTCAGGAATTCCGCAGTGCTTGATGCCCAGGGGAACCCCGCCCCCCTCTGAATGGCGCCATGGGCCCGGTGAAAACCCATCAACTGGGCATTCGATGAAATTCCTATATAAATTCTTCCTGGTTCTGATGCTGATGCTTCCGATCCTGTCGGTCAGCCTGCCGGTCTCCTCGCCCGTCGCTTCCATTTCCATCTCCGGAATGACCACCGTGCTGCTGGTGGCAGTGCTGTCCCCGCTGCTCCTGACCATCCCCACCCATGTCGCAAGGAACTCGCTGGAGGTCCTCCTCTATGCGGCCTTCCTGGCCAAGGTCTGGGCGGGACTCCTCGGGCCGACGGTCGGGTCGATCGAGATCCAGGAGTGCCTCTCGTACCTGCTGTTCCTTCTCGCGTATCTGCTGGGGCGCTCTGTCCACAGCGGGCAGGGGCTCAGGAAGCTGGCCCGCGTCATACCTTGGTTCGCCCTGATTTATTATTATTCCTACCCCGCGGTCTTCGGCCTGATCAACGAAGCGGGGGAGATCAACTTCCCCTGCGGCCGTTCCGGCACGCTCTTCTGCGTCGTGGCGATGAGCTACTGCCTCCTGGATTACCTGCTGGAGAACCGGCGCTGGAAATTGTGTGTGCTGGCACTGCTGGCAATCGTGTCGTTCCTCACGATTTCCCGCATGTCCTCCCTGTGCTCCCTGGTCATATTGCTGATCGGATTTTCCATCAGGAACCGCGCCTTCTCGGGCGTGCGGTTCCTGGGCTGCGTTTCCGCCGCAGCCCTCTGCGGCATCGCCGCCTATCTCTACATTCCCTCCTTCAACACGCGCATGAGCGGCAACGATGCCACGCTGCAGGTCGCCGGCCTCACGATCAACGGCGAGGGACGCGCGATGAACTGGACGATCCTGGTGGACGGAATCGCGGACAACGCCCTCTGGGGCAGGGGCGTCGGGGCGGCCAAGAGGCTGATGATCCAGACCAACATGACCCATCCGCACAACGACTACCTGCGCATCGTGTACGACCATGGGTTTGTCGGGCTCGCGCTGTTCCTTGGCTTCTTTTTCATAGTGCTGTATAAAAGCCTGCGGACATTCACCTCCCATGGGATGGGGTCACCGCAAGGCACGCTCGCCCTCTCCAATCTGGTGGCCATCGGGTGCGCCCTCCTGTATTTTTTCACCGACAATGCCATCATTTATAATTTCGTGATATTCCCGCTCGGGGTGTTCCTGGGCCATTGCATGTCCGGAATGGTTTCTGGCAAGGACGCCGGCCAGGGGGAATACGCCCGGCACTAGGGACAACGGCGCATATTTATTAGTCACACCGACCCGCCCACGGCCCGTTATATAAAATTGGGCATCGAGGGCTATGACATGGAGATCCTCCGGGCGTTGCTCACTGCAGGGATACGCCCCCCGTACCTTTCCGCCGAGGCCCAAAACCGCTGCGTCTTTAGGCAGGCCCCCCGCCCGCCCCCAATTGGACGTGGCTTGGTGACACCCGAGAATGGATTCGCCAAGTGAACCCGGAGGCGTTGGAATCCCGGGCCCGATGCCCATGATACCGCACCTGCACGTGTCAGCCCACTCCCCTTCATGCGGATAAACCAAGTAGTGATTGTCCAATTGTTTTGGAGCTATGGGGGCCAGGCCCTCAGGGCCGTCCTGCAATTTGGGCTGGGCATTGCATTTGCGCGTCTCCTGGGACCCGAGCCGTATGGAATAATGACTGCCGCGCTGATGCCGATCGGACTGGGCCTGATCATGTCCGAGGGCGGCTTGGGAACCGGCATCATCCGACAGGCCCAGGATGACAGTGAATTTGCCGCCTCCTGCCTGGCACACCAGTTCCGCGTCGGGGCCTACGCCTCCCTGGTCTGCATGGCCCTGTCGTATCCCGTCTCGGTCTACCTCGTCTGCAATCCGCCTGCGTTCCTGCCGATGGCCGCCCTGAGCAGTTTGCTGCTCATTGGAAACTACTCCGCCGTGCCGCAGTCCATCCTGCGCAAGCGCATGAACTTCAAGGCGCTGAACATCGCAAGTATCGTATCCTACATCGTGGCATATGGCGTTTTTGGCGCCACGCTGGCCTACTATGGGCAAGGCGTCTGGGCCCTGGTGACGGCCCTCATCATGCAGAATGTCATCAACCTGGCCCTGGTGATGAGGTTCTCCAGGCTAAGGTACTCCTGGACTGGAGGC
>JAHFTI010000047.1 GCA_023265535.1 Opitutaceae bacterium | reverse complement strand
CAAGGACTTCAGCGACCTCTCCAAGAATCTTCCCTGGATCATTCTCTCCTGCGCCACGCTCGCCAGCATCCTGCACATCGCGGTGCGAAGCGGCACCTACATCTACTATTTCAAGTACTTAGTGAAGGACCAGACCGTCGACACGATCTGCTTCGGGGTGCGCAGCTTCTCCTGGCAGCACCTGATGACCGGCTTCTTCATCCTGGGCACCGCCACCACCATCGCCGGCACGGCCCTCGTTCCGACCTTCACCCGCATCTTCGGAAAGCGCCTCCTCTACTGCCTGCTCATGGCGGGCTCCTCGGCGGTCTGCGTGGCCTTCTACTTCGTGCCCGCCACCGACGTGAAGACGATCTTCCTGCTCCAGGTCCTCGGCAGCATCACCCTCGGGCCCACAAGCGCCGTGCTCTGGCCGATGTACGCCGACTGCGCCGACTACTCAGAGTGGCGCTTCAACCGCCGCGCCACGGGCCTGGTCTTCTCCGCCGCCATCATGGCCCAAAAGCTAGGCTGGGCGGGCGCAGGCTGGATCACCGGCGCCATCCTCACCGTCTTCGGCTACATCGCCGACACCGAGCTCACCCCCGAGACCCTCGGCGGTATCCTGAAGGTGAATACACTGGTCCCCGCCCTCTTCGGCGCCGCCGCCTGCGTGCTCATCATGGTGTACAGCCTCACCGACAAAAAGATGGCCGGCATCAACGCCGATCTCCAGGCCCGCCGCGCCAAGGCCGGCTGAGCGGGCCGGCCACGCAGGCCCCCACGGCCCTGCGCCCCGCCGCCGTCCTTCCCGCGGGGCGCCGCCCGGCAACGGGCCGCGCCCCGTATTCATTTCCTCACTACAAGACTGCAGCACCGCCCGGACTTGCATCCCGGCCGGCGCTGCCCTCCAATGGCCTCGCCCATGCTCCGAAGACTCCTGCCTCTCCTCGCCGTATCCGCACTCTCACTCCACGCCGCCGCGCTCAGCGTCGCCGTGGACACCGGCGCGCCCGCCCACCCGGTGTCGCCCATGATCTACGGCGTGAGCGCCAAGTCCCCCGAGGACATCCCCGCCAAGGCCCGCTACAGCTGGTACCGCCTCGGCGGCAACCGCATCACCGCCTACAACTGGGAGACGAACGACAGCAACGCGGGCAAGGACTACTTCCACCAGAGCGACGACTGGGCCGGCAAGGGCAAGCCCGGCGCCTTCGTGCAGCGTTTCCTCAAGGCCTCCGAGAAGCGCGGCACCCCCAGCTGCCTGACCGTGCAGATGGGCGACTGGCTCGCCGGCGACCGCGCCGGCCCTGTCACACCCGGCACGCCCCTCCCCCAGCGCTTCGTCCAGAACCACCTGCACAAGCCGGGCAAGGCCTCCCCCACGCCCGACCTCAGGGACCGCCACGTCTACCAGGACGAATTCCTCGCCTGGGTCGCCTCCATCAACCCGGGCGACGCCTCCTCGCCGGCGAAGACCCTGCTCGTCTGCCTCGACAACGAGCCAGACCTCTGGAACTCCACCCACGCCCTCATCTTCCCCGCCAAGGTGACCTACGCGGACCTGCTGCGCCGCTCCACCGAGGCCGCCGCCCTCGTCCGCAGCCGTTTCCCCAAGGCCGTCATCATGGGCCCCGCCTCCTTCGGCTGGCATGGCTACGGCACCCTCAATGACGCCCCCGACCGCGCCGGCCGCCACTGGCTCGACACCTACCTCGAGACCCTCGCGCAAGCCTCCTCGGCGGCCGGCACCCGCCTGCTGGACGCCCTCTCCGTGCACTTCTACTCCGAGGCCCATGGTGGCGGCACCCGCGTCGTCTTCGAGGAAGACAAGCCGGCCCACCTCTCCGAGGCCTGCATCCAGGCCCGCCTGCACGCACCGCGCAGCCTCTGGGATCCGCGCTACGTCGAGACCAGCTGGATCACCAAAAGCAACGGCGGCAAGCCCCTGCTCCTGATCCCCTCCCTCCAGGAGCGCATCTCCCGGCTCTACCCCGGCACGGCGCTCGCCATCAACGAGTACAACTTCGGCGGCGGCGACCACATCTCCGGCGCCCTGGCCCTCCTCGACGCCCTCGGCATCTACGCCCGCTGCGAGGTCGAGTACGCCTGCCTCTGGCCCGAGGGCCCCACGGCCTGGCACCACGCCGCCATGACCTTCCTGCGCAACTTCGACGGCAAGGGCTCCGCCGTCGGCGAGGCCATGCTGCCCGTCCAGGCCAGCGACACCGCCAACTTCTCCACCTACGCCTACCGCTCCGACAAGGGCGGCTTCCAACTCCTCATCCTCAACAAGCGCGGCAGCGCACAGGTCCTTGACCTGAAGCTCACGGGCAAGGCCTACGGCTCCTGCCGCCGCTATGTGCTCGACGCCAAGACCTCCCCGAAGGCACCCGCACACCGCAGCGAAAAGCAGGACGCCCCCGCGGCGGGCAAACTTTCGCTCACCCTCCCGCCGCTGAGCGCCACCCTGCTGGCCTTCGACAAGTGAGCAGACCGGCCGGCCGGAAAGCGGCCGGCCCCACCTGAACCCAGGCCCGCCGCGCCAAGGCGGCTGATGAGAAGACGTCAGTGCTTGACTCTTGACACGAGACCGGACGCGTCCGGTCGCGTGTCAAGAGTCAAGCACTGACGTCCTACGGAGCCTCCGCCCAGACCAGGACCGTGCCGTCCCTGCGGTCGGGTCTCGTCCCGGGTGAATCGGCGGAATACGGCTCGCCTGTGTCCGGGGCGATCCCCACGAAGCGCTGCGTCTTCAGCGAGAGCAGCATGCATTGCCTGTCGCGAAGCATGTCCTGCCATTGGAAGAGGCTGGCCTCGGACTCCTGCTTGAGGGGCCTCAGATCCGCCGCCAGCCCGGCTCCGACCACCGTGAGAAAACCGCTGCCATCCATCGCCTCGAGCACCACGCGGCCCTGGCCGCGGTCGTGCACACGGAAACGCACGCCCGCCCCCTTTGCCTCCTTCGAGTCAGTCGCCACGGAGTGAAGCATGCCGTGCGGACTGGTCCACAAAAGCGTGTTGTTGGCGAAGTTGGTGAAAGTGACGACACGCCCGAGCGGCAGGTTGCCGGAGCGGTCGGCCAACGCCTCCTCCACCCGGAAGTGCCTGAAGTCCGCATGCCCGCCCTCGCGACCCGTGGTGCTGTAGGCGAAGAGCGCGAGGCGCGTACCCTGGAAAGTCTTCAGCTGGTAGGGCAGGCGGACGGGGCTGCCGAAATCGGAAAAGGTGCGCCCATCGCTGCTGTGGGCGAGTTGCGCCACCTCGTTGTCATAGTCGCCGGAGCAACGGAGAAAAATGCGCGGGCCCGCGAACGGCTGCTCGAGGGTCCGATGGGTGAGCTGATCGTACCAACGGAGAAGGAAGCCCGCCTCCGTGCGCACCAGCCCGATGGTGGCAAAGGGAATATTGAGCAAGGCGAGGCCGGCCGTGTCGCCCGGCTTCAGGCCTGCGCCATCGAGCTCCACCGTCGCAGTCGAGACCGGGCCGATGGCGCGCTGGGTCAGCGTGTTTTTCGCCCACAAAAATTGCCTGGCCGGCAGGGTGTGCAGGCGCAGCGCACCGGGCCTTTCGCTGAGCGACCATTTCGCCTCCACAGGATTGTGGTTCCATTGCCACACCGGGCGCAGCTGCGGGCCTCTGAAATCGTCGCTGCGCTCATACGGGGCGTGCGGAGCGACCTTGGCGGCGACGGCGGGCTTGGTCCAGGTGCGCGGCGTGCGCCCGAGATTTCCCGGAAGTCCAAAGTAGGGCCAGCCATTGCTCCAGGTGACGGGAGAAAGGAAGGTGGTGCGGCCCACGGCCCGGAAATCCATCATCGAGAAACCCCACCAGTCGCCGTTGGGCAGGTCGACGATGCCACCCTGATGGAGCGGCGTCGCGCCCAGGGCGTTCACGCCGGGCTCGGTCAGCCCGAAGCGCGCGCCTGGCTCGGGCACCGGACCGCCGGTGCCGAACGGCTGCAACTGCAGGCCGCGCCGCGTGCCCATGGTCTCGCGGGCGCTGATGACGACGGTTTCGTAGGGGCCTTCCGGCATGTCGGCACGCGCCGCCTGCATGTAGCCAACGGGGGAATAATTCGCGCTGAGGATGTAGTACTTGCCCTGGATCTTGTAGAAATGATGCCCCTCGCCCATCGCGTTGCCGCGCGGGATGATCACCCGGTCACTGCCCTCGATGAGGCCGCTCAGGTCGGGCTTGAGCTCGGTGAGCCTGACCTCGTCGTAACCGTGGACGGCATAGACACGCCCGTCATCATCGAACAACACGGACAGGTCATGGATGCGCCCCTGGAAATTGCGGTGCTCCCACGGACCGGCGGGGTTGTCCGCCACGAAGACCTGAAGGCCATGTCCGTTGATGTTGGAAAACACATAAAACTTGCCGCCATGGTGGCGGATGCAAGGCGCCCAGATACCCTGCCCATAGGCTTCCTTGCCGCCCTCGAGGTTGAACTCCGGCCCCAGGTCGAAGCGCGTGAAGGCATAGCTCAGGAACTTCCAGTTCACGAGATCCCTCGAGTGAAGGATCACCACGCCCGGCACCGCGTGCATCGTGGTGCCCGCGAGATAAAAGTCCTCCCCCACCCGGATCAGGTCGGGATCGGAGAACTCATCGTAGAAGAGCGGATTCGTGAAGGTGCCATTGCCATTGTCCGCGGTCCAGGAGCCAGCGCGGGCAAGACCGAGGAACAGGGTGGCAAGCAGCAGGAAGGAAAGGAGGGGGCGAGGGGGCATGAAGGAACTGGAGGGGGGGGGCGAGCGGGGGGGGAGGCAACGCGCACGCATCCTCAACACCCTATTCCAAAAGCTCAACCCCATTGGCGCCGAGCTGCAGCTTGCCGCTCCAGCTCTTCCCCGTCAGCAGGCCCTTGCGCTGCCCCTCGATCTCAATCTCCACGGGCCTGCGGTTCGTATTCACATACAGGATACGCCCGTCGACGACACGCGCATGGACACCGTCGGGCGTCACCGGGCCGCGGCCGAGGCCGAGCTCCTGGCAGAGATGCCGGTAGAGGGGCTGGAGCACCGATTTCTGGGCCAGGGTGGCGAGGTAGAACGCCCGTCCCTTGCCAAAGCGGTTGACCGTGAGGACCGGAGGGGCGCCCTCGATGGCGTTGAAGCGCGACAGGACCTCCGAAGTCGAGGGCTCGAGCACCTCATAAAAATGGACCGAGGTCTTGAATTCGGCGCCGGCGATCGTCCCGGTCAGGGGCTCGGTGTTCCTGTAGAACTCATGTGTCCTCAGGCCGAACACGTCGGTAAGGCCACCCGGCAGCGCACTGTCATACCACTGGTTGTCCTGGTTCACCTTGGCCGACGACGCGGTCATCAGGACCGTGCCGCCCTCGCTCACATACCTGCGCACGGCATCCGTGGCGGCCTTGTCCATCAGGTACTCGCCCGAGATCACGAGCAGCTTGTAGCGGCTGAGATCCTCGTGGCTGAGGTTGATGACCGCCACGTCGATGTTGTCCTTGTACAGGGGCTCGTAGGCGGCGTACTGGAGATCCATGTAGGGCGTAGCGTAATACTGCTTCACCCTGGGAGTGACCTGCCGCACCTCCCAAGAGTAGGACAGTGCGATCTCCGGCTTCATCTCGCGCGGGAAACCCAGCTTCTGCATCAGCTGGAACTCCCTGGCAATGGTGCCCCACTCGCCGAGCTTCCACGACGGGGTGTCGTCATGATCAAGCAGCCCGAAAAGGATCTGCTCCTCACCACCGAGGTGGCTGTTGAAGGTCCAGGCCAGCATGCCCTGGCCGCCGTTGAGCAGGCCAAAATAGCACAGCATGCGCGAGCGACCCTTCTCGCCATAGGAGCCTTCACCACCCGCCTGGAACTCGTTGAACCAGACCGGCGTGGCCAGACCGCCCTTCATCATCAGGGTCTCGTACGCGCCCTCGAGGGGGTTCGTTGCATAATAGCCGAAGGCGCCGTGCGTGGTGTACTGGCGATAGCTCGCCAGGTAATCGAAGCCCAGGCGCGGCGCATCGCTCCAGAGGTTCGAGATTACCGGCTGCGAGGGGGCGTGGCGCTTGCGAATGGCCTCGAGGTCCTTCAACACGTCGATCGCCGCAGCAGACCAGAAACGCCGCATGTCGAGATAACGCTCGTTGGGGCCCGGCCCCTCGGAGTACGGGATGCGCACCTGCTCCCAGTCGCTGAGGCTGCGCGACCAGCGTTGCGTCGCCCACGCCTTGTTGAGGGCAGGCAGATCGCCGTACCTCGCCTTGAGCCAGACGATGAAACGCTGCCGTGTGGGCTCCGAGTAGGAGCGGTAACCGGTGCCCAGCTCGTTGTTGTAACCGATGGCAATGACCGCCGGATGGTTGCCATAGCGCTTCGTGACGTTTTCCGCGAAGCGGCGCAGCAGGCGTCGGTAGTCGGGGTCGGAAATGTCGAGCATGTATCGCCTGGCTGGATACCAGGTCGTGCCATCCTCCTTCACGAGCGTGGCACCGGGATACTCCTGGTGCACCCACATGGGCGCAATCGAGCCGCCGATGTCCAGGATGACCTTGATCCCGGCGGCCTGCATCTGCTCCATCACCGAATCAAAGGCGTCAAAGGTGAACACTCCGTTCCTCGGCTCAAAGTAGTCCCAGGACAGGTCGCCCATGCGCACCACCTGAAGGCCCGCTTTCCTCATGAGGGCAATGTCGGAGACAATCTGTTCGGGCGATCGATCGACCGGCTGGTAGCAGGTGCCGACAAAGAGCTGGCCCTGGCCAGCCCAGTCCGCCCGGCTCCTCGCCTCCTGCGCTGCCAGCGGCAGGGCCGCCGCCAACGCGAGGGTGGCTGACACCCATGCGGCCTTCGCAAACATCAAGGAGGGGGATTTCATGATACTTCTCTATTTTGATGGTCCACTGGTGCTGTAAAAAGACGATGCCGCTCATTTCTGCCCGGCCGCAGTTCCCGTCCATTTCCGGGCATTGATCCTCGGAACGGGCGGCGTCTTCATGCCGTTGCCCAGGAAGAAGCTCGGGTGCGGCGGCTGGTTGTAGGTGGTGTTCTGCCACGCGATGGCGACGCGGTATTGGGAGTCGTGCATGAGCGTCACCAGGCGGTGCTCCGTGGGATGGGGAGTGGCATAGATGCGCAGCGACTGGCAGTCCGTCGCCGGGAGGATGAGCTCCTCGCGCCAGTCCCCCAGGATGTCCGCGCTGAGGCAGGGGGCGCCCTTGATGGTCGTCCCCTCCGCCTTCAGCAGGAGGTCTGAGCGCTGTTCCTTCCAATTCCACTTGTAAAGGGTCATGCTCTCGAGCTGCTCACGAAGGAGATCCCCATCCCACCAGATCCCGAACTTGTTGGTCTGGGGCCTGACCTTGCCGATGGAATTTCCCTTCACGTCCCTCAGGTCCTTGTCGCCCGCGGTCCAGGATTCCGCGCCGGGATAGCGCGGATCGATGTCCATGATGATGCCGCGGCCGTTGTCGACGGTGCCATTGACGGTCCAGAGAAGCTTGCCGGTCGCTGCCTCCACCATCGACGTGATGATGCCGCCATTGCGCACACTCTCCTCGTGCACGCCAAAGCGCTCCAGCCCCGGATGTGTCGGATCGAGGTCACCCACGTGCAGGGCATCGCCATGCCTCAGGCCGGTCGACCAGAGGCCGGTGCCGTCGTCGTCGATGACCATCGAGCCATAGATGATCTCGTCGCGCCCGTCACCGTCGACATCAGCTATCGAGAGGGAATGGTTGCCCTGTCCGCGCCACTTCTTGGGTTCAGCCTGGACGTCCGAGTCAAAGAACCAGCGCTGGGTCAACTTGCCGTCGCGGTAGTCCCAGGCGGCGAGGGTCGACTTCGCGTAGTAGCCGCGCGACATCACGACGCTGGGCCGCTCACCGTCCAGGTAGGCGATGCCCGCGAGGAAACGATCGCAGCGGTTGGCGTAGGCATCGCCCCACAGCTCGGCCATCTGGGCCCCGGTGCCCTTGCCGCCCGGATAACGCGGCGGGTTGTAGGGAACCGTCGAAAGGGCGCGGCCTGTCAGGCCGTCGAACACCGTCAGGTATTCCGGGCCGTCGATGATGCGGCCCTGGAGGGGTGCGACACGGCTGCCATCGGGCAGGACTCGCGACCCCTTCGGATCGGGCGAGGGAGCCTCGCCGCCCAGGATGCGCCAGTCCGCCTTGGGATCGCCGATCACCATGCCCTGCCCGTCGACCGTGCCGTCGGCGGTCTTCACGACCATCTCGGCGCGGCCGTCGCCATCGAGGTCGTACACCATGAACTGCGTGTAGTGGGCGCCGGCGCGGATGTTGCGCCCCATGTCGATGCGCCAGAGACGTTTTCCGGCGAGCGTGTAGGCGTCGAGGATTGTGTTCGCCGTGACGCCGACCTGGGAGTTGTCCTTCGAATTCGAGGGATCCCACTTGAGCACGATCTCATACTGGCCGTCGCCGTCGAGGTCGGCGGCGGAGCAGTCGGAGGCCAGGTAGGTGTAGGGACCGCTCTCATTGGTGCCCCCCGCAGGCTGCCGGATCGGCACGCTGAGGTAGCCGGCCTGCCAGACGGAGGCCGGGCGCGAACGCTCCTTTTCCACGCCGCCGCCCAGGGTGCTGATCACGTAGGTGGACTGTGCGGTGCCGTCCTTGTCGACCAGGTTCGTGGCTCCGCCGAGGGGGCTGGCGTTGATCTTTTTGCCGTCGCGATAGACGTCGAAAGTCGTCTGCGGCGCGTCTGTCGCCAGCAGGCGCCAGCTGACCAGTATGCCGCCGTCCCTGGCGGGCACGGCCACTGCGCCGCGGTCGAGGGCCTCCATCCAGCGCGCAGCCGGTTCCGCGAGCGCGGCAGTGAGAAGACCGAGTGTCGTCGCGCCCAGGAGCAGGCCCTGGCGCAGTGTGGAGTTGAGGTTCGTATTCATAAAAGCATTACATTTTGGAATTCCAGACCAGTTGGCCCAGGCATGCCGCCGAGCACCATGGACATCCGCCACACCGCGCACGCGCGGCTGAGGAAGGCGGCGGCAGGGAATGAACGCCCATGGACCCAGCTGCCTCGGCAATCATGGCGTCTTGACGCGGCCTTCGGCACCCAGTTTCAGTGCGAAAGGTTGCTCCTTTGCCAGGACCACGTTGCCCGCCGCATCGAATGTGATGGCTGCCAGGGCGGGTTTTTCCCGGAACGGCATCTGGTTGTCGTTGCCAAAATAGGTCTGCCACCACGTGCCGCTCTTGTCGCGAAACACGTTGCCGCCTCCTCCGCCCGAGGGCCCTTCGTGCCGCCCGCGGTACGGGCCTAGCAGATGGTCCGAGGTGGCGAACATGAAGGAATAGCGTCCCTCGTAAAAGTCGCAGCAGCCAAGATAGTAGCGGCCATTGGCCTTTAACAGGGTCGCCCCCTCGAAGCCGACACGCGCCTTCGGCGGCAGCTCGGGCTTGGCATGATCAAGGGAGGCAGCCGGCATGTCATAGACGATCGTCTGCCACTCTCCCGCAAAGCCGCTGAAATCCCGCTTGATCTCACGGATCTGGGCAGCGCCGCCGTAGGTGAGGTAGACGCGACCATCATCATCCTCGAACAAGGTCGAGTCGATGCCGCCCTTGATGGGCGTCTCCTGAAGGACGTGCACATAGGGGCCCTCAGGTTTTCCGGTCGTGCTCCTGAGCACTCCCATGCCCACGCCGCTGACGCAGGTGCTGAGGTAATAATTGCCTCCGATGTAATGAATCTCCGGGGCCCAGATGCTGCGGAAGGGCACACCCGCACGCATGGTCCAATTCTTCTCCCAGGTGCCATCGCGCTCGATGCTCCAGACAAGTCCGAGATAGTCCCAGCTCTTCAGGTCGGCCGACTTGTACAGCTCGATGCCGTCGTTGAGGGCCCAGCAGTTATCGCCGGTCGTGCCGGTCATGTAATAATTCCCGTCCCCGCCGAGGCAGATGATCGTGTCGCGAAGATGCACGTCCCAAATGGGGCGCAAGGCCGGCATCAGGCCCCGGGCGACCGCGGAACCGCTGTCGTCGTCCGCCCACGGCGCCGTCGCATATCGCCGCGGCACAGGTCCCTTGTACTTGATATCAAAGAGGCCCGAGACCCAGCCACCACGAGCCGTCTCCTCCGTGACCGCGGCACCCGGACCACTGGTACCCAGGAAGGGCCAATAGTCCTTGGGCGGAGCGGGGACGATGCGACGGCTGTTGTCCACATCCGCCCGTTTGGTGTCACCGGGCTTCGGATAGCTGGGATAGACGAACTTGTCCTGGGCCAGTCCTGGCGAGACGGACGACAGGAGCACCAGCGCGACCAGGAGCGACTTTGAACGAAGGAATGGGGGATATCTCATGTCGGTTCCTCTCGGCGCGCCGGGCTTACCTGTAGCGATAGACCTTGAGCTTCTGGATGCCGAACTTCTCGGGGGGCAGGCGCAGGTAGCGCCCCTGCCCGCTCTGGTCGCCATTGAGCCAGCGTCCGCCGACCCAGGTGCCATCGACAAATTCGCCCTCGACGATCTGCTCGATGCCGACCTGGTCCCCCGACTTGGAGGCGTCGGCAAAACGCAGGATCACGCCCCTGCCGGCCACCAGGAATTCATCCTTGCCGGTCTGGATGATGAGGCCGCCGTGAGCCTGGACGTCCTGCGTCTCCTTGGGCGTCCTGGAGTCGACCATGTTGATCGTGATCGTGTAGCCGCCGAGCTCGATGGTGCGGGGCGTCGTGTCCGGCACGCCCTCATAGCTCAGGGGAGCCTTGAAGCCGCGCATCGTTCCCTTGCCCTGATGGGCGAGGATGAGCGGCGAGATCTGCCTCAACACACGGTAGGCATCGGTCAACGGATCTGTGGCGGGATTGGGCAGCAACTCGATGGCGAAGGGCCCGAAGCCCATGCCCTCGAGCTCGCCGAACGTATAGAACGCATTGCCACCCGCATCGGGCTTGCCCGACTGGTTGGCCTCGGGGACGAAGACGGGATTGTCGGGGCGCTTGAACTGGTCGGCCCAGTGCACGTAGTTCGGAAAATAGGCGTCGAGTCCGATGAGATCGATGTCGGGACCGCCCGCCTTCCAGATGTCGAAGAGGTGCGGGAGCGGGCCGGCGCTGGGGTACTGACCGGGCTTCTGGTCGGGGCGGTTGAGCGCCACGTTGACGTACATCGGAATGTCGTAGGCCGCCTTGCCGGCCTTGGTCAGCTCGTTGGCAAACACGGTAAAGCCCCAGGCCTGGAAAATTTCCTGCGCCTCGACACTGTGGCCAAACACCTCCGACCAGGTACCGGTCATCCTGAAGCCCTTGATGGCCCAGGTATCGCGCACATAGGAGTGCAGGCCGGCCTTGTTTTTCTGCAGGTAGGCCATCAGCGCCGCCGGCACCTGGCCCTCGAAGGCCGCCTGAGCCTGGGGGCTGTAATCGCGCACGACCGGCAGCATGCCGATCTCGTTTTCGACCTGCACCATGACGATGGTGTGATTCTTGTCGAAGGCCTTGATCTGGCCCATGAGTGCGGCGAACACACGCTGGTCGGCCTTCAGGGTGTCGGGGTCGTAGGGGGTGAGGATGTCACGCGCCACTCCCTTGTCATCCTGCGCCTTGGAATAGGTCTGCCAGCCGTGCTTGATGTAGGGCGGCGCATAGCTGGACATCGAATTTTTCCACGCACCGAACCAGAGCAGCACGACCTTCATCCCGTTGGCCTCGGCCTGCTGGATGAGGCCTTCGACGGGAGAGAAGTCATAGACGCCTTCCCTGGGCTCGATCTGGTCCCATTCGACCGGGGCGATGACCGTGTTCAGGCCGATGGTCTTGAGGGTCGACCAGTGCGTGCTGAGATGCTTCAGGTCGGAGGCGGTGGAGTTGCCCAATTCGCCACCCAGCATCAGGAGGGGCTTGTCGTCGACGATCAGCTGGGTGGCAATGCCCTGCTTTTTCAGGTGCGGGGCGGCGGCGCTGAGGGCGCTCAGGGGCGCGGCTACGACGAGCGCGGTGAGGAGGGAGATCCAGCGGGAAGGTGTCATGAGGGAAGGCCTGGAAGGTGAGGCGGGGTGGACTTTTGGGAACGTCGCCCCCAACCGTTGGGGAAAGGGACTGAAGGCATGCCGAGTCTTGGGGTTCGGAACACCTGGAGCTCCAGCAGTACTGGGGAAGGGCGCCCGCGCAACGGCACCCGATTTGGACAGTCTATACAGCGGCCCGGCTGCGCAAGGGGAAGCTCATCAAAGGCGACAGGAAGAAGGACTGTTGATAATGGGCAAACCGCTGGACTCCAATCACAAAAAGAGAGCGAGCAGGGCACGACTGCCTTACTCCCCCCCGTCACGTCCGCAGGCGGTCCAAGCACGACGCCCCAAGCCCCCGTTTCAGAGGGGAAAAATGACCGCGGCCGTTGATTTTGACTGGAAGATTTTGCGGTGCCGCGGACACCCCGCTCCCTCGCTCCACAGACTACGGCAAGGCCTGGTACTTGAAGTTCCTGAAGGTGACCTCGCCGCGGCCGGCCGCATAGAGTGCGGGGCGCAGGCTCAGGAATTCCCCGGCGACGTTGTGGTGGTAACCCGAGACCTCGAGGCCTCGCGGGTGGCGAAACCACTGCGTCCCATCCACGCTGAAGAACACACTGACAATGTGCCGGTCGTTGTGCAGGCGGAGCTGCAGGCGCCTGCCGACGGATTTGGGCAGCGGCCCCTTCGAATCCAGGCCGAAGCAATGTCCGATGAGATGCTGCCCGTCGAAGCCCAGGCCGGCGTAAAGCTTGTGGTCGTAGAAGAGGATCAGGCCGGCGCGGGCGCCCTCGCCAAGCTCGATGTCCACCTCCACCTGATACGCCTGGTCTCCCGCGTTGAAACCCAGCGGGGCGCAATCCCTGGGCGACTCTCCCCTGCCCTGGACCACCAGGCCTCGGTTCTCCAGGCGATAGCGTCCGGGCTCGAAGGCGCCGTCCACGTGGAAGGTCCATTGCACGCCCATCCGGTCCGCGGAAAAATCGTCGGAGAACACGCGTCCGTGCGGAAGCGCCTCGCCCCCGGTCTTGGGAATGGGCGCGGCCACGTCGTGGCCGGCCGACTTGAACCAGCCGTCCTCGGTCCACACCACCGGCTCCAACAGGGTGTGGCGGCCCAGCGTGTAGAACCCATTCTCGTAGGCATGGTACACCAGGTACCAGGTGCCGCCCGGTCCCTCGACCAAGGTGGCGTGTCCGCGCGAGCACCACTTCTCCTCGCGTGTGCGCGTCCGCACGATGGGGTTGTGCGGGGAATTTTCCCAGGGACCGTCGAGTGACTTGGAGCGTGCGGCGACCACCATGTGGCTCGTCGGGGGACCCGCCGTGCCGCCCTCGGCCAGCACCATGTAATAGGTGTCGCCGCGCCTGAGGATCTTGGGGCCTTCCTGGCACAGGCCTTCACCCACCCACTCGTCGGGGTAAGCCCAGCCGTCATAGACCTTGTGCATTTCCCCGACGACGGACAGGCCATCGGCGGCGAGCTCAATCCTGTAGCCATCATCCATGAACAGGTAGCGCCGCCCGTCGGGAGCCACGGCATGACCCGGGTCGATACGGCCGATCCTGAGGTCAATGGGGTCGCTCCAGGGGCCGTGTATGGAGTCGGCCCACACCACGTAGTTGGAAAGGTAGTCGGGCTTCCGGCCGGGGAAATAGATGTAGTACCTGCCCCCGTGCCTGATGAGATCCGGGGCCCAGACAGAGCCGACACTCTGGGTCAGCGCTGGCCCCACGGGCACCCAGTTGACCAGGTCCCTCGAGTGCCAGATCAGCAGGCCCGGGTAACGAAGGAAGGACGAATGCACCAGGTAGTAATCGTCACCGTCCTTCAGGACCGAGGGGTCGGCATGATCCCCTGCGAGTATGGGATTCAGGAAGAACCCGTTGCCGAGATC
>JAHFTI010000480.1 GCA_023265535.1 Opitutaceae bacterium | reverse complement strand
AGCGCCTATGGCGTCAACCAGGAGATCGACGAGCGCAACTATGCGATCCTGAGGCGCATCCTCGAGGACTCCGCCAGGAGTTCCGGGGCGGAGGGCTCGATCGCGAAGCGCGTGGGTGATTTTTATGCGGCGGGCATGGATGAGGCGGCCATCGAGGCGGCGGGCCTGCAGCCCCTCGCCCCCTTCCTCGCGGAGATCGCGGCGCTCAAGGACAATTCGGAGCTGCCCGCCCTGCTCGGGCGTTTCCACCTGCGGGGGCTGTCGGGAGGGTTCAGCTTCGGGGTGCAGGTCGACGACAAGGACAGCAGCGCCATGATCGCCAGCTTCAGCCAGGGCGGGCTGGGGCTTCCCGAGCGCGAGTACTATTTCCGCGATGATGCGGAGTCGGTGGCCGTGCGCCAGGCCTACGTGGAGCATGTGGCGAGGATGTTTGTTCTCGCGGGTGCGACGGAGGCTGCCGCCAGGGCCGATGCCGCGTGCGTGCTCGCCTTCGAGACCAAGCTGGCTGCGTCCTCGCGCAAGCTGGTCGACCTGCGCGATCCGGAGAAAAACTACAACAAGTTCGAGCGCACGGCGCTGCCAAAGCTCAGTGCCGGCATCGCCTGGGAGGCCTTCCTCGCCGCGGGGGAATTCCCGTCGGGGGAGTCGACCGTGCTGGTGGGGCAACCCGAGTTTTTCACGGGCCTGGCCGGGTTGCTCAAGGGCGAACCCCTGCAGGTGTGGCAGGCCTACCTGCGCTGGAATCTCCTGAATGCCACGGCCGATTGCCTGGGCGCCGCCTTCGTGGAGCAAAACTTCGCCTTCTACGGCCGCAGGCTTTCCGGCAGCACCCAGCTGCGCCCGCGTTGGAAGCGTGTGCTCGCCGCCGCCGACTCCGCGATCGGCGAGGACCTGGGGCAGCTCTACGTGAGGGAGGCCTTCAGCCCCGCCGCCAAGGAGCGCGCGCAGGTGATGGTGAAGTTCCATCTCGAGGCCATGCGCCGGCGCATCGCGGCCTCGGATTGGCTGAGCGACGCCACGAAGAAGCAGGCCTACAAGAAGATCGAGACCATGCGCAGCAAGATCGGCTATCCGGAGCGCTGGCGCGACTACGCCGGCCTCACGCTCACGCGCAGCTCGTACCTCGCGAATGTGCTCGCGGCGTCCCAGTTCTCGCTTCGCCGCAATTTCGCCAAGCTGGGCAAGCCCGTCGACCGCAACGAGTGGTTCATGACGCCGCAGACCAACAATGCCTATTATGATCCGACGCAGAACGAGATGTGTTTCCCCGCGGGAATCCTGCAGCCCCCGTTCTTCGACGAGAAGGCGGACGATGCCTCCAACTACGGTGCGCTCGCGTCGACCATCGGCCATGAGCTCACGCACGGTTTCGACGACCAGGGCAGCCAGTATGACTGGCAGGGCAACCTGAGGAGCTGGTGGACGGAGGAGGACAGCGCCAAGTTCAAGGCGCGCGCCGAATTGGTGGCCAGGCAGTATGCCGCCTACGAGGTGCTGCCCGGGCTGCGCATCGAGGGGCAGCAGACCCTCGGTGAAAATATCGCCGACATCGGCGGCCTGCGCGTCTCCTATGAGGCCTTCAGGCTCGCGACCGCAGGCAAGCCACAGCCGCTGATCGACGGGTTCACGGCGGACCAGCGTTTCTTCATCGCCTTCGCGCAGGGCTGGCGCACCAACGTCCGCCCCGAGTACCTGCGCCTGCAGGTCACCAGCGACCTGCACAGCCCGATACGCTGGCGTGTGCTGGGCTCCGTGGCCAACTTCCCGGAGTTTTACGAGGCCTTCAAGGTGCCGGTGCCCCCCGCGCTCGTCCCCGCGATCTGGTAGGCATGGGCGCGCCCGGGCGGTCGGCTCAGCCCTCCTGCGCGGCTCCGTCGAGCTGGCTGCGTATCAGCCGGGTCAATACATCGCCCGCGTAGGGCTTGGGAAGGTACACGATGCCCGCCTTCTCGAGGTCGCCCGCCTTGAGGAGGTCCTGGCTGTAGCCGCTGGAGATGATCACCTTCAGGCCCGGCTTCAGCGCGCGGAAGGCGGCGCTCAGCTCGTTGCCGTTCATGCCCTGGGCCATGACCATGTCGGTGAAGAGCAGGTCGATGGAGGCGGCCTGGGCGCCCCAGCGCCCGAGGGCGTCCTGGGCGTTGGAGGCCTCGAGCACGCGGTAGCCGAGGCGGCTGAGCCGGTTGCAGATGCCGGTGCGCAGTCCGGGCTCGTCCTCGACCACCAGGATGGTCTCGTGACCGCCCCTCGGTGACTGGACAGCCGCGTTTTCCGCCGCCCGCCTCTCGTCGCGCTGCGTGGCGGGGAGGTAAATGCAGAACTCCGTGCCGGCGCCCGGGCTGGACGCCACCTCGATCCAGCCATTGTGCTGCTGGACGATGCCGTGCACCGTGGCCAGCCCCAGTCCCGTGCCCTTGCCCGGGGCCTTCGTGGTGAAGAAGGGCTCGAAGGCATGGCGCAGCACCTCGGGGCTCATGCCGACGCCGGTATCCTTGATCCGGATACACACGAAGCTGCCCAGCCTCGCCCCCGCGGCCCTGTGCCCGGCGAGCGAGTCCACTTCGGCCGCCTCCGTGAGGATGCTGATCACGCCGCCCTTCGGCATGGCATCGCGCGCGTTCACGCACAGGTTCATGACGACCTGGCCGACCATGCCCTCGTCGGCGTGGATCCAGAGCTCGGGTGCGCCGCGCGAGAGCTCGATGCGGATGGTCTCGCCGATGATGCGGCTGATCATGCCCAGCACATTGTGGAGCGCCGCATTCAGCTCGACGGGCTTCAGTGAGATCACCTGGCGCCTGCCGAAGAGGAGCAGTTGCCGGGTGAGGGCCGCCGCGCGTGCCGCCTCCCTCTCCTGCTCCGCCAGCGAGTCCCTGAGGTCGTCGGGCAGGCGCTCGTCCATCTTCATCAGGTCGAGGTTGAGCATCATCGACGCTAGGATGTTGTTGAAGTCGTGTGCCACGCCTCCGGCCAGCTGTCCCACCGCCTCCATCTTCTGCGCCTGCCTCAGCTGCTCCTCGGCGTCCTTGCGCCCGCTGTCGTCGTGGTAGTTCACGAGGATGCCGCGAAGGTTGGAGTCGTGCAGCTGGTTGACCGCGGTGAGCTCGACGGGCAGGTAGGAGCCGTCGCGGCAGCGGTAACGGAAGTAGAGGGTCACGGAGGCGCCGGGATGTCGTGCGAGTGCCGCGAAATGCCCGAGCATGTCGGGCAGGTCGTCGGGGTGCACGTTGACCTGCCAGGGCTTGCCCACGACTTCCTCGGGCTTCCAGCCGAAGACGCGCTCGATGTTGCGGCTCTTGAAGGTGACCAGGCCGTCGAGGCCGATGATCGCGATCACGTCGGAGATCTTGTCGATCATCGCCGTCTGGCGCTCCTCGGTCAGGCGAAGGGTCACCAGCATCACCGAGGGGATGAGGCCCACGAAGACCATGACCACCAGCAGAAGCTGGAACTGGGCCACGCACAGGTAGGGGGAGAGGATGCCTCCCTGCAGCTCACCAAAGTTGCGAACCGTCAGCCAGGCTGCCAGCAGGCAGACCACCACGTTGGCAAGGGTCACTCCCTTCAGCCCGAAGCGAAAGGCCGCCCAGAGCAGGAAGGGGAGTGGCAGGAATTCCATCGCCATGGCCTGTCTCCAGAAATGGTTGAAGCCGAGGATCGCGCTGCCCACGAGGCAGGCCAGAAGGAGGGCCGCCTCGAGTTGCCAGGCGGGGCGGCTCCAGTTCATGGTGTCAGTCTCCGAGCTCAGCCAGGAGATGAACAGGGGTGTCAGCAGGATCACGCCGAGACTCACCGCCCCGGTCCACAGGGCCCAGTTCAGCCAGAAGG
>JAHFTI010000046.1 GCA_023265535.1 Opitutaceae bacterium | reverse complement strand
GGCGGATGTGGCTTTCTTCATGACGGACTCCAGTGTGGGGTAACAGTGCTGTGGTGAGTGGCGGTGTGTGTAGGCTTACTTGGTCTTGGCGTGCGCCGCTTCCGCTGCGTGGGCGGCGGCATCGGCGTCACGCTTGGCCTTGAGTGCCTCGGACAAAGCCTTGACGAGGACACCCCAGAACCAGCGGAACAACAGGGCCCCGGCGAGGCACCCGATGGTGGCATCGCGCAGGACCAAGTCAGGCTCCCGACCTGCAAGCAGGCCGGTCGCGGCAGTGAGGGCGAAGCCGGCGAAACCGCCGGCAAGAAAGACAAATTGCATGGAATCAGGCTCCTGGGATGGTTTTTCTGAGAGCACAACCGACAGCATCCTCCTCACAGTCGCCATAGAGACTGGGGCCGCCGGCCAGGAAGAGGGGGGTGAGATTTCCATCTATCAGGAAGTCCATGAGTTTACCCCATTGCAGAAGTTCGTCGCAATGGGTAAAAACTAGGTGAGTCGCCCCGAGATCGCGTCCGGCGGAATAGGCGGCGCGCAGCGTGGGAAGGTCGTGCAGCGCATTCAAGACGAGCACTCTTCCATCTATACCGGAGGAGGTTAAGAACTGCGCAAGGGGGGTGTTTTCCGTGGGCTTGGTGAGGGAGATTCCGGGTAGATCTGCGTAGAGGAAATCCCCCTGCTGAGTGGAAAGGTCCAAGCCGGGTGCGTAGTGTTCCATGCCCAGCCCCAAAGCCTCACAATATACGTTCAGGCTTTCAGTTGGATTAGGCTGGTCGAGCTCGAGTTTGAGCACCCTGCCGCGGCGGCCGCGGACAAAAACCTCAACGCCGAGCCATTTGCACAGGGCGGTGGTACGGCCGCAGCCACGTGTGCCGATAAAGGCGGTGCGAGAAGGAAGCGGGCGCTTGGGACGGGACTGAAGGCGCGTGCGAAGCTCGCGCCCCAGATCTGCCAGCGTGGCATGGAGGGGGCGGTCGTAGCGCCGCGTCCACGAGGGTAGGCCGTGAAGCTGCGCCATGAAGGACTCCGAGAAACCCGAGCGGCGCAGCAGGTCGCTCAGGTCGTGAGAGGGCAGCTGTTCGGGGGCGGTGGACCGGGCCAGAGTGGGGGCAGAGGCCTGGGCCGCGCCTGCGATCATGGGATTGGCCGCCTCCACCGCCTCGGCGCGGCTGGGGGTGGCTCCATTGACCGAACCGATGGCGGACAGGTCGGGCATGGCTGGCTCGGAGGAGGTCATCTGGAGCATCGGCTCGGCAGCCCGCCTGCGGGCGGGGGCAGGCGCGGACACCGCCGCGGCAGCCGCCGGAGTGGGTGCCGGGGGCACCGGGTCCTCGACCTCTGCGGGGGGGATCTGCACCACCACTTCCAGCTTCGGCTTGGTGAAGAGGCTGCTGATCCCCTGCCCTTCCACCTGGCGCACAGAAAGCACCTTGGCGTCGGGACCGAAGCGCTCGCGAATGGTCTGCACCGCCTCGTCCGCCGAGCGGACGATCATCTTGTAGACTGAGCCCGGGAGCGGGCTGTTGTTCTCTTTGGCGCTCATGGGGATCAGGCGGCTTTCATCTCAGGCTGGCGAAGGAGCTGGGGAGGGCAGGTGACGATGCCCACGTTCTCTATCTCGCTGTTGCTCGGGAGCTCCTGATAGGAGACCACATTGAGACGCGGCATGGACGGCTCGAGGAAGCGCTTGATCGGCAGGCGGATCTCCGCACCCACCACGAGGACCGGCGGCAGGCCGGACTGCACCAGGTCGGCGGTGCGCTGGTTGAGTTCGCTGAGCAGGTGGTGGGCGGTGCCGGGGTCGAGGGCGAGGCCGACTTCGCTGGCCGAGCGATGCACCTTGGTGGCGAACACCTGCTCGAGGCGCGGGTCGAGGGTGACGGCCTTGACAACGCCGGGGCGGTACTCGAGCTCGGGCACAAAGTAGATGCCCAGACGGCGCCGGATGAGCTCGCTGAGATCGTCCGGGTTCTTGGAAAGCGAGGCGTAGTCGCCGATGCCCTCGAGGACGAGCGGGAGATTGAGGATGGAAATATTCTCGCGCAGCAGGTTCTGGAGCACGCGCTGGATGATGCCGAGGTTGACCAGGTCGGGCAGCAGTTCGGCAACCAGGGCGGGATGGGATTCCTTGAGGTGGTCGATGAGGGTCTGCACATCCTGGCGGCCGAGCAGCAGGTGGGCGATGGACTTGAGCGACTCGGACAGGTGGGTGATCATGACCGAGGACGGATCGACGACAGTGTAGCCGTTCATCTCGGCGGCGCGCTTCTCGTCCTCCTGGATCCAGATGGCGTCCAGGCCGAAGACCGGCTCCTTGGTGGCGACGCCGCGCAGTTGTACCCGACTTCCGGATACATTCATGGCCATCCAGCGGCCGGCCATGACGGTGCCGCGGGCGATGCTCTTGCCGCGCAGGAGGAATCGGTACTCGTTTGCCTCGAGCTCGAGGTTGTCGCGCACGGAGACCGGCGGCACGAGGATGCCCTTTTCGCGGGCCAGAGCCTTGCGCACGCCCGTCACGCGGGAGAGCAGGTCGCCGCCCGCCTTGGAGTCGGCGAGGGTGAGAAGGCCGTGGCCGATCTCGATGGCAAAGACATCCAGGTCGATGAGCTTCTTGAAGTCCTCGGGCAGCGCGCGCGGCCCCGTGGGCGCTGCTGCGGCGGCCTTGTTCTTCTGGGCCTGGGCTGCGGCGTTGGTCTCATTGACCACGTTCTGCGTGATGCGCTCCTGCTGCTTGAGGCTGCGGGCCACGTAGCCGCAGAGGCCGGCGAGGATGGCGAAGGGAAGCAGGGGCATGCCGGGCATCATGCCGAACACGCCGAGCATGCCACCGCAGATTGCGATGGCGCGAGGGTACTTGATGAGCTGACCGCCGATCTGGCTGCCCAGGTTTGCGTTCTCGGAGGCCCGGGTGACCAGGATACCGGCGGCGACCGAAACGATGAGGGCGGGAATCTGGGAGACAAGTCCGTCGCCGATGGACAGGAGGGTGAACTTGGTGAGGGCCTCGGAAAGGGTCAGGTCCATCTGGAGGACGCCAATCGCGAAGCCGCCCAGGATGTTGACGAGCGTGATGAGGATGCCCGCGACGGCATCGCCGCGCACGAACTTGGAGGCACCGTCCATGGCACCGTAGAAGTCTGCCTCCTTCTGCACCTTCAGGCGGCGCTGGGTGGCGGTGACCTCGTCGATGATGCCGGCGTTGAGCTCGGCATCGATGGCCATCTGCTTGCCGGGCAGGGCGTCCAAGGTGAAACGCGCACTGACCTCGGCGATACGGCCGGCGCCCTTGGTGATCACGACAAAGTTGATCACGACCAGGATGATGAACACCACAAAGCCGACGATGTAGTTGCCCTGGATGACGAAGTGGCCGAAGGAATCGATGACATTGCCCGCATCGCCCTTGGTCAGGATCAGGCGGGTGGAGCAGATGTTCAGGGCCAGACGGAACAGGGTGAAGGCGAGAAGGATCGTCGGAAAGGAGGATAACTCCGGCGGGTCCTTGACGTACACGATCGTCATGAGGACCAGCAGCGAGATGCCGATGGAGACGGCGAGCAGGAGGTCCAGCAGGAAGGTCGGGATCGGGACGATCAGCAGGAGGACGGTCGCGAAAAGCGCAAAGGTGAAGAAGAGATCAGCCCGTGCGATCAGCTTCTGGGTGGGGGAAAGAACCGTGGAGGCGGGAGTGCCCACTGTCATCGGGGTGCCTGGTGCGGAGAGTGCCATGATGGTTCAGCTGGGGACGGGCGGTTTCAAACCTCGGAAAGCGGGGTGGGCACGCCTAGGGAGAGCTCGCGGGACTGCTGTGCCTGGGCCTCGGCGCGACGGGCCTTCAGGCGGAAGAAGTAGTAGCGGTGGGTGCGGTACACGAAGGCGAGGATCTGCGCCACTGCTTGGTAGAGATCCATCGGGATGGGCTCCCCCACCTTGCCGAAGGCATAGAGGGCACGGGCCACGGGACGGTTTTCCATCATGGGAACACCATTCTCGGCGGCCAGGGCCTTGATGCGCTTGGCCAGGCCGTTCTCGCCCTTGGCGAGCACGACGGGAGCCTTGTCGATGCCGTGCTCATACTTGAGGGCCACGGCATAGTGGGTGGGGTTCGTGACGACGACGTCCGCAGTGGGCACGGCGGCGAGCATCTGCTTCTGGAGGAGGCGACGGGCCATGCGGCGCATGGCCTGCTTGGCGTGGGGGCTGCCCTCCATCTGCTTGCTCTCCTCCTTGATTTCCTGCGGGCTCATCATGAGCTCCTTGTGAGTCTTGAACTTCTCGTAGGCGAAGCTGAGCGCCGCGATGCACCCGAGGGCGAGGATCAGGCGGCTGAGGAAGGCATAGGTGGCGCGCTCGAGGTATTGGCCGAGGTAGGCCGCCTCCACGGGAGCGGTGAACATCGGGTCCTTCATGAGGGTCTTGGCGACGCTCCAGAGGATGAGTCCGATGGCGATCAGCTTGAGGAAGTCGATGCCGGCATGCACCAGCACGGACTTGTCGAACATGCGCTGAAAGCCGGGAATGGGATTGAGACGCTCCGGCTTGAAGCCAAAGGCCTTGGGGGAAAGCTGAAACCCGCTCTGCAGGCCGCCTGCCATGATGGCGGCAATGATCGTGGCCACGAGAAGCGGGGCGAGGATGCGACCACACATCAGAAGCATCTCGTTGAGGGTTGTCGGCACCGAATCAAGCTGCAGTCGGATGCGCCCCAGTTGGGTGAAGACGTTGATGGAGAGATCCATCACATCGCGGGCGGCCGACCCGACACTGAAGGAAATGGCCGCGAACGCGCCAGAGAGGATAAACACCACCTGCAGCTCCTGGGATCGGGCGAACTGGCCCTGCTCCATCGCTTCGGTGAGGCGCTTTCCTGTCGGTTCCTCAGTTTTACTGTCATTGTCCTGGTCTGACATGTTGGGTCAGCGCCGGATATGCAGTGCTTGTGCCAAGCGCCCAGGACACACCGCATTGAACTATTCCACAATTGGTTACGCAGGTTGTTTTTGACGAACCCCCAGGAAAAACCTGATGCAAACCGAAGGCACCCAGGGACGGGCAATAATTGCCCCGGCCATGCCCCGGCGCACTCAGCGCAGGGGGAGCAACTCCAGCATGCGGCCGGGAAGCAGATGGAAATCCTGCCAGAGATAACGAGCCAGGAGCATGCCGGCACTGGAGAGGAGGCTGAGGCCGATGACCACGCGCAACGCCATGCTCATGACAAAGACATTCATCTTCGGCACGGCGCGGCTGAGCACCGAAAAGGCCAGGTTCACGAGGAAATTCATCGCGATGAAGGGGGCACTGATGCGAAAGCCCAGCTCGATCACATGGCCGGTGGCGGCGATGAGGCTCTCGCCCGAGACAGGCCCGAAGGCGGGCAGCCCCGCGGCGGCATAGTCGAAGCTCTTCACGAAGGCGGCGAGGCAGCCCAGGTGCGTTCCGCTGAGAAAAAAGAGGAGCGCGGTGAACATCGAGAGCAGCGCGGCAAGCGGTTCCTGGCTGGGACGGGGCGTATCGATGCCGGGGATGCCACCCAGCCCGATCTCACCGTTGATGATACGGCCGGCCACCTCAACGGTGGCGAAGACCAGGCGCCCCACGAAGCCCATGGCGAAGCCGAGGAGCAGCTCGCCGCCGGAGGCAATCACGAGCTGCAGGAGCGTGGGGGGAAAGGAGGGGGCGTGCGGGACGATCGAATAAAGGAGCGTCGCGAGCGTGAAGCTGAAGGAGATGCGGATGATCAGGGGCAGCTGCTGCGCTCCCAGCGTGGGGAACAGCAACACGATCCCCAGTCCGCGCAGGCCGACCATGAGCCAGGAATAGAGAAGGTCCAGCGGCATGGCGGCAGGTGCTGCGTTGTATCGAAACTTTGACTACAGCGGCGGCGGAGCTACTGCCCCAGGTCCGCCATGCGAGAGATCATCTGCACGGTGAACTCGGTGAGTGAGCGCAACAGCCACGGTCCCAGCGCCACGAGGACGATCGACATGATGACGATCTTGGGCGCGAAGGTGAGCGTCTGCTCCTGCAGGCTCGTCACCGACTGGATCACGCTGGTGACCAGGCCCACGATAAGGGCTACGGCAAGAAAGGGGGACACCATGTACAGTGCGAAAAGCACCGTGTTCTTGAAGAGGTCGATGGCGAGTTCCGGATTCATCAGGCCTTTCTAGTGGAAGCTCTCCACGATGCTCTTGGTCACGAGGTGCCAGCCATCCACGAGCACGAAGAGCAGCAGCTTGAAGGGCAGCGACACCACCGAGGGTGGCATCATCATCATGCCAAGCGACATCAGCACCGAGGACACGATGAAGTCGATGACGAGGAAGGGAAGGAAGACCAGGAAACCCATCTGGAAGGCGGTCTGCAGCTCGCTGATGACAAAGGAGGGAACGATGACGCGCAGGGGCAGATCCTGGACCTTGGTGGGAGGGAAACGTCCGAGCTGGAGGAAGAACTCCAGGTCGCGGGTGCGGGTCTGGCGCAGCATGAACTCCTTGAGCGGCGTGGTGGCCTTCTCGAGGGCCACGGAGGAAGTCATCTGCCCATCCATGTAAGGTTTCAGGGCCTCGACATGGATGCGGTCTATGGTGGGCCCCATGAGGAAGAAGGTGAGGAAAAGCGAGAGGCCGACGATGATCTGGTTGGAGGGGGCGCTTGGCACGCCGATGGCGGTGCGAACAAAGCCGAGCACGATCACGATCCGCGTGAAGCTGGTCATCAGCATGACCATCGCCGGGGCGAAGCTCAGCAGGGTCATGAGGATGACGATCTGCACGGCCACGCTCACATCGCCCGGGCGGTCGCCACCTTCCATGCCCACATTGATGCGCCAAGGCTGGCCCTGGGGCGTGCCTTGGGCAGGAGCGGGTGACTGGGCGCCGGGGCGGGCGATCTGGGGCAGCTGGATGACGGGACCGGGGGCGGAAGTGGGGGCGGGAGCCGGGGCCTGTGGGGTTGCCTGTGCAAGCAGCCCGCACGGGGAGAGCAACACCAGGCACAGAAGCAGGCGCCAACTGCGCATCAGGGCGAAAAGCGGATCCATGGTGGTGCTCATGTGGCTCACTCCTCCGCGCCGCTGTCAGGCAGGTGCGTGAGCAGCTCTATCTTCTCGGTGGTGACGCCAAGGAGAAACTTGCGCCCCTCGTAGGAGGCGACGAGCAGGTATTGCCGGTTTCCGAGGGGGCGGGTCTCATCAATGGTGAGCTTCCTGACCTCGGGGCCGGTGCCGGGAATGAGTGAGGCACCCGTGCGACGACGCCAGAGAATCCAGCCCCCCGTGGCGGCAACGACGACGGCGAAGGCGAGATAGAAGGGATTGCTGTATCCGGAATCCTGAGACACAGGCGCCTGGGCGCCGGCGGTCCCCTTGGGATAAATGACCATGTCCGGGGCCCTTTGGGGCTCGACGGGCGGCTGGGTGTTGCCGCTCATCGGCTGCGCCGTGGCTAAAACGACGCAGCCGATTACCACTGGCAGTCGACGCAGGGCGTCGAAAAGTGAGAAGCGGGGCATGGCTGGAAAGGGAAAGAGGTGAGGCGATGGGCTCAGGCCTTGGGGGCGCCGACGAGCTCGGTGATCTTGATGCCGAAACTGTCCTCGACGACGACCACCTCGCCGTAGGCGATGAGCTTGTCATTGACGTAGAGGCCCACGGGATCGCTCGCCTGCTGGCTGAGCTGGATCACGGTGCCGGCCGCCAGCTCGAGGACCTCGCGCATGGGCAGGAGGCAGGAGCCGAGTTGAACAGTGACCTTGACCTTTACGTCGAGGACAATGTCGAGGGTCTTATCGTCCGATGGGCTTGGCATGGCGGGTTTCCGGTTCGTTGATCTTTGAGGCGAGTTTCACGGCGACACGGTCGCTATCGAGACCGACCGAGCCGATGAACTTGCGGTTGCCGTTGATGAGGACCTCCGTCTTGTCGATGATCTGGGCGGGCATCTCGATGACGTCGCCCACGCGCAGGGAACTGATCTCGCGCAGGCTGAGCTCGAAGGCGTCCCACTGGGCGCGGACGGGGAGCTTGACCTGTTCATAGACGGGCTGCCATTCGGCGCGCTTGTGGATGACTTCGGAGGAAAGGTTGGAATCCTTGGCGCGGCGCAGCTGCATCGACTTCACGAGCGGCTCGATGGTGTAGTAGGGCACGCCAAACTGGATCTGTTCGGCGCAGTCGCCGAAATCGGCCTCCAGGGTGAGGGCCAGGACGATGGCGTCCTTGGGGGAGGTCTGGAGGAAACGGCCGTTATTCTCGTGGCCGATGATCTGAGGGTGCAGCTCCTTCTCGAGGCGCCACTGGCCGCACCATTCCTCGAGCATGATATTGATGATGTCCTCGAGCAGGCCCACCTCGATCTCGGTGAGAAAACGCTCGGCCTTCACGGAGTGGCCGCGGCCGCCAAGCATGCGGTCGGCGACGGTCAGGGCCAGGCGGGGATTGATGTCGAGGATACCGACACCGAGCATGGGCTCGGCCTTGAAGAGGCACAGGTGCGTGGGGTTCGGAAGGGCCTCGGTGAACTTGGCGTAGCTCAGGGTGGTGAGCTTGGCCATCTTGAGGCTGAACTCCATGCGCAGGAAGAGGGAGAGGCGGGCGGAGAGGTAGCGAATGAAATCCTCGTGGAGGAGGCGCAGGCGGCGCAGCTCGACCTCGGTGAGGAAGACCGGATTGCGGAAATCGTAAGGCTCGATCTTCGGGGCACGAGCGGGATCGATGCGCGTGCCGTCGGAGCGGAAGATCAGCTGTTTGGTCTGGACCTCTGCGGACGCGAGCAGCTTGTCGATCTCACTTTGATCGAGAATGTTCGAGAAGTCGTTTGCGTCGTCAGACATGATGGGTGCCCGTTTGAAAGATGGCTTACTGGACCACGAAGTCGGAGAAATAGACCTGCTCGGCGACCTTCTTGCCGATGGCCTGGTTGTAGGCGTTTACGAGCTTCTCGCGGATGATGTTCTTGGCGCCGGCCTCCTCGAGATCAGCCAGGGAAAGGGAGGACAGGACATTGAGGGTGACATCCACCATCTTGGCTTTGTCGCGGTTGAAGTATTCGCGGAGGTTAGCGTCCTTGCCAGTGACCAGGAAGGTGGTCTTGAGGTAACGGGTTCCCATGGTCCCAGCGAGGTTCACCACAATGTTGGTGAATTCGTATGAGTTGGAGGGCCCTGCAGCATCACCCTTCTTCCCGTGGCCGGCTTTGTCGCCGCCCTCTGCTGCAGGCGCGGCATGGGCAGCGGCTGGGGCGGCACCGTGCGCATCAGCGGGGGCTCCATGTTCACCCGCCGTGGCCACGACCGCATTGAGCTTCTTCTCAAACTGGGGGAGGATGACGAACTGGGCGACGGCCCAGGAGACGACGGGGGCGAGCACCACCACAAGAATGACCGGGAGGAGTGCGGCGATCTTCGAGGTACCGGCGGGCGCTGCATCCGCTCCGGGAGCGGGAGCAGGAGCAGGTGCAGGAGTGGCTTCTTGCTTCGACATGGAGGAACTGAATTGAGGGTTTGGAGAACACGCCGCACGGCGCGCCGCACGGCGGCGTCAGCGTGTGCCGTGGATCAGCGCTTGAGGTTGACGATCTCCTCGAGGACCGTGTCCGCGACAGTGACCAGACGGGAGCTGGCCTGGAAGGAACGCTGCGCGGTGATCATGTTGGAGAATTGCTCGGTGAGGTCCACATTGGAGAGCTCGAGCGTGCCGGCCTCGATGGTGCCGAGGCCGTTGGTGCCGGGGTTGTTCTTGCCGGTGGCATCAAGGGCAACGGTACCGTTGGTGGGCGAGGCGAAGGCCAGTGCGCTGTAGAGGCCGTCACCGGCGGCCATCAGGGCCGAGGTTTGCGCAAAGTCCTGGATAAGAATCTGCCCAGCCTTGGCGGTGGTGCCGTCGGTGTAGGTCTCAGTGACGACACCGTCGCGGCCGATGGCCACGGACTGGCGAACCTTGCCTGCGAGGTCGGCGGCGGGACGGAGCTGAATCGCTCCCACCGTGGTATCCAGGACACCGGCGGCATCGGCCCCGAAACCCTGCACGCGCATGCCCTTGGAGTTCACCAGGAAATTGCTGTCGTCAAAATGGAAACTGCCGACCCGCGTGGCATACTCCGAACTGTCCGTGGTGTTCACCACGCGGAAGAAACCGCTGCCCGAAATGCCCAGGTCAGTGGTCAGACCCGTGGTGGCGAGGGCACCCTGGGAGAAGTTGGTGTTGATGCCACTGAGCTTGACGCCGGTGCCGACCTGCATGGCCTGCACTCCGCCGCTGGAGGAAGCCCTCAGGGTGTTGCTGAAGTCATCCGCAAAGGAGCTCTTGCTGGATTTGAAGGAGGTCGTGTTGACGTTGGCGATGTTGTTGCCGATGACCTCGAGGTCCTTGGTGAAGGTCTTGAGTGCGCTGACGCCTGAAGTAAGGGTGCCGATGAGGGGCATGATGAGGTGGAGTTAAGGTTGACGTTGATCTTAGAGAGTCGAAATGACGGAGGTGTCGGGAACGGTCACGGTTCCAGGGGCGGCCACAATTCCTGTCTCGATCCTGACCACCGAGGAAAGCGGGTAAGTGGTGCCGTTGACGTGGAGCTTCGGCTCGTCGCCGGTGATATCCACGCCGGTGACGGTGCCGGTGGCGGTCTCACTGCCGTCGGCCTTGACATTCACCGTGACGTTGCGGCCGATGAAGGCGTTGGCGGCGGTGACGGCCTGGTTCGACCGCATGATGGTGAAATCCTTGGTCAGCTGGTTCATCTGGGCGAGTGAGCTGAAGGAGGTCATCTGAGCGATGAAGGCGGTATCCTCCATGGGCTTCAGCGGATCCTGGTTGGCCATCTGGGCGCTCAGCAGTTTCATGAAGTCGTCGGAGTCGAGAACCTTCTTGGTGACGCGAGCCGTGTAGCCGGCGGGATTGGCGGCCATCGTGCTGGTGGCGGCAGTGCTGGAAGTGGTGGCGTCGACGGTCATGGGAGGAGAGGGTTAGGCGAAAGCCTGGAGCACACGGTGGGAGGAGCTGGTGGAGGGAAGGCTCTGGACGGCAGCCTCGGGCGCAGCCACCGAGGCGGCACGAGCGGGACCACGCTGGAAACCCTGACCCTGCTGGCCAGCGGCCTGGCCCTGCTGGCTGTGCTGCTGCTGCTGGCGCTGGGACTGGGAACCCGTATCCAGATTCTCATTACGGGAGGAGGAGGTGAAGACGGGCTCAGCCACGCGAAGGTTGGCCTCGGGCCCAAGGGTCGAGCCGAGGGAGCCGGACCATTCGCGGGAGATCAGGTCACGCAGCTCGGTCGAACCGGCGGCGAAGGTCGTGTGAATGACACCGTCCTTGAGCTGGAGGCTCACGGAAAGGCGTTCGTCACGCGAGTCACCGACCTCGAAACGAACCACGCGCTCGGGGCGGCTCTGAAGGCTTTCAAGCGCCTTCTCGACGCGCTCCACAAGCTGCTTGGCATGGGGTGCAAGCTCGGACTGGGCCAGTACGGAGACTGAAGTGTCACCCGAACCGAGACGTGAGAGCCCCTCCGCAACCCAATCCATGGTCGACCGGGACGCCGGAAGGACGTCTGTGGTGACCGGTGAAGAGGGGACGGAATTCATGTTGGCACCTTTTTTAGCATCATCGATGCCAGCCATTTTCTCAGACTTCGCTTCGGTCTTTGCACCAATTGCTTGCACATTCTTTTCTTTTGTCACCGCACGGGAGAAGGTATCCGCATTGTGCTGGTGGAGACCCTGAACGGCAGATTTTTCCCCGTCCTGGCGGGAACGCCCCTGCGCCAGGGAGGAATGCTCGTCAGAGCCTCCACGGGAGGAGGATCCGGAACCGGAGGAGACCGCAGAAGAGGGGGACGGCACGAAGCCGGAAGCGCTATCGGCCGCCGGGAGCTGCCCGGAGGGGAGCGTGTCCCGGGACTGCACAGGGAGTTCCGTGGAGGAGGCCTTGGCTGACACTCCATAGCTGCGCATCACGGCACTCCGGGTCGCCGCCTGGGCAAGGGCCTGAGCCTGGGTGGCAACCTGCTCGGATGCCTGTGCTGTGGTCGAATTGCCTGTGTTCTGTTCGCGGCCAAAGGGAATTCCCTGGCGTTCATGGGATGCGGGATTCATGGCAGCGCGATCCTGCCCCCCACCCTGCTGCCCAGGTGTTGACGCAAGATCCGGGGACTCAGGTGCGGGCGTCCCAGTCGTGACAACGCCCTGGACCACTGACGAGGCGGGGGCACCAGCGGCAACCGCCCTGATGCTGCCCTGGGACGCCGCTGCGTCAGCGGGATGGGAATGAGGAACTCCAGCCTGGCTCCGGTCGCTCCTTGCGTCCAGGGCGCTGAAGGTGGAGGGAACGCCGGCCTCGGCGGGCTTCAGGTCGGCACTGGTTGCGGAGTCGGATGCAGCGCGGGGGAGACTGCCTGCGGCCTGGGCTGGCACAGGACGTTCCAGCGAGGGAACAAAGTTCCCGGAAGCGGCGAAGTCGGGCTTGTTGGCTGCCGCGGCCGAAAGTGCCGCGGGCTTGCCCGACTCCTGCGCCCGACGCTGCGGGCGGGCCGGCGACTCTGCGGGCACGGAAGAGGCCGAGATGGAAGGTGCCATGCCGGAGGCGCTCCCCTGGGGCGGGTTTACGGCTGGGGCCTCAGCCGAATCCGAGAGGGAGACCTGCGCCTGCTGCGATGCGGACTCCATGGGGGGACTGGCCAGGACGACAAGGAGATCGCAGGAAGCGGCGGACGAAAGCGCCCCGGTCAAAGGGATCGCATCGGCCGGCTGAGCCCCGGGAATGGCGGCGGCAGTTGTATCCAAATCATCGATACGCTCCTCGCCCAATACGGGTGCGGAGGAAGGGGAACCGTCCACCGCTGGGTCGCGGACGGGATGAAGGAGGCCCAGGGAGGCGGAATGATTGGACTGCAGGTGCACGACGGCCTTTGCCAAACCGGCCGAGGCGTGCGCATTGAGGGAACGGGCGGGGCACGCTCCCGGGCGAAGGGACTGGGAGGCCGTGGGGGCCGGAGTCTCGAGCTCCTGATCACTGGACAGGTCACCAGGCAAGGGGGACTGTGCAGCCGGAGGATTCGGGCCAACATCGCTCCCCTGGTGCTCCGCCGCACCCTCCGGGTCAATCACAGAGCCCAATGAGGAGGGGGTTCCAGTCAAGGCCGCGACACACGAGGCGGGAGGCAAGGCGCACAGCCCATCGATGGAGGCATCAGGGTCGGGAGCGGCCACGGGAGCAAAGAGTTCGGGAAGGCGGCGGACCAGGCCCTGAGGGGCCCAGTCAGGCCTCTGCTGTTCCGCAACCTTGGCGGTGAGCACCTCGATGCTTTTGCCCCAATTGGGCTGGGCTGGCTTCTGGGACTCGGCCACGTCCATGCCGTCGCCCGTGGAGTGGCCCTGGGCCAAGGCGCGCGGATTCGCGGCCGTGGACGAACGGTAGGCCAGCTCTGGGCCGGGTGTCGCGGGGACAGTCTGAGGCTGCTGTGCGGGCAGGGCATCCGCGAGCATTGAACCGAAGGAGTCGGAGGGCTCGGCTCCAGGCTGGGCCGGGCAGGCAAGTCCACTGACAAGGGAGGACGGCGAGGGGCTGGCGGAGGCGAGCGGAGTGGCGAGTGCGGAAAAGAGAGAGGCGGCGTTGTTCATGGAACGGTGGAAGGGCCTTCCGTGGAGATTGGCCCGCCTCGTCCATGAGACGGTCTGCATCGCTCTGACCAGGGCGGCGATGCGGCGCCCGTGCAGCTCAGTTCCCCGGCGCCTGGGCGGGGGAGGGCTTGAGCAGGCGAAGTTTGTCCGAAAGAGCGGCGGCGCGCTTGGCCATGGTGGGATCTGAGGCGGACTGGCGGCTCATCTCCTCGAGGATCAGCTTGACCGTGTCAGGC
>JAHFTI010000479.1 GCA_023265535.1 Opitutaceae bacterium | reverse complement strand
CTCCTCCCCAGCCTGCTCTCCGGCGCCTCGAGCGACTTCGGCACAGGCTGGCGCTTCCTGCGCGAGGACCCCGCCGGCGCCGCCGCACCCGCCTTCAACGACGCCGGCTGGGCCCCCGTCAGCCTCCCCCACACCGCCCGCCTCGAAGCCCTCGTGACCAACCGCACGACCGCCCAGCAATGGGAGGGCGTCTGCTGGTACCGCAAGACCTTCACGCTGCCACCGGGCTCCGCCGGCAGGACCGTCCTCCTGCGCTTCGAGGGCGCCATGAACATCGCCGAGGTCTTCCTCAACGGCGTCAGCACCACCCGCAACACCGACGGCTACCTGCCCTTCGTCGTCGACCTCACCCAGCTCGCCTCCACCCCCGAAGCCGCCGCCCGCCCCATCACCGTCGCCCTGCGCCTCGACAACCGCCACAGCATCGTCACCGGCCCGAAGCCCCTCCACCTGCTCGATTTTCACCTCTACCACGGCCTCTATCGCGGCGCCTCGCTCCAGGTCCTGGACCCGCTCCACATCACCGACGAGGCCCTCGAGAACAAGGTCGCCTCGGGCGGCCTGCTCGTCTCGTTCCCCGAGGCCAGCGCCGCCTCCGCCACGATCCGCACCCAGGTCCACCTGCGTAATGCCTCCGCGGATACAGCCCGCTTCAGCCTGCGCCGCACGCTGCTCACCCTCGACGGCACCCCGCTCGTCAGCGCCGAGCAGCCCGCCCTCGAACTCCCCGCCGGCGCCGACCAGGCCTTCACCGCCGACCTCCAGCTCAAGTCCCCCGCCCTCTGGAGCCCCCGCCACCCGAACCTGCACCTCCTCCAGGTCGAAGTCCTCCGCGACGGACAGCCCGTCGACACGCGCCGCGTGCGCATCGGAATCCGCCGCTTCGCCCTCGCGCAGGGCGGCCTCCTCATCAACGGCGAGAAAACCTTCCTGCGTGGCGTGAATCGCCACCAGGAGTACCCCTACGTGGGCAACGCCCTCCCCGACGCAGCCCAATACCGCGACGCCTGGCTCATCAAGCAGGCCGGCTTCGACTATGTCCGCCTCTCCCACTACCCGCAGAGCCCCGCCTTCATGGACGCCTGCGACGAACTCGGTCTCGTCGTCATGACGGCCCTCCTCGGCTGGCAATTCGACCCCGGTACGCCCTTGTTCCACGCCAACCGCGTGCAGGCCGCACGCGAGCTCGTCCGCCGCGACCGCAACCACGCCTGCGTCGCCTTCTGGGAACTCTCAATCAACGAGACCCGCATGGCCGACGCCTTCATCACCCGCCTGCACACCGCCGGCCACGAGGAACTCCCCAACGACCAGATGTTCACCGCAGGCTGGCGCCCCGGCTACGACGTGAAGGTCACCGCCCGCCAGCACCACAGCACGAGGGAATTCACCAAGGCTGACTACCCCTGCATCGTCAGCGAATACGGCGACTGGGAATACTACGCTGGCAATGCCGGCCTGAACCAGGAGCAATGGGGCAACCTCAAGGCCGAGCTGCGCAACTCCCGCCAACTCCGCGGCCACGGCGAGCAACGCCTCCTCCAGCAAGCCACCAACCTCCAGGAAGCGCATAACGAAAACCGCGGCACACGCGCCCTGGCCGACGGCTATTGGGTCATGTTCGATTACAACCGCGGCTACGCCGACGACCTCGAGGCCTCGGGCCTCAGGGACATCTTCCGCCTGCCCAAATTCAGCGAGGCCTTCTTCCGCTCCCAGCGCGATCCCGCCGAACACCATGCCTCCGGCATCGGCGGCCCCATGGTCCACATAGCCACCTACTGGACGCCCCGGTCCCCGCTCGAAGTCCGCGTCTTCAGCAACTGCGACGAGGTCGAACTCCTCCTCAACGACGTCCCCGTGGCCCGCCAGAAACCCGACACCACGAACAACAGCGACAAGCTCGCCCACCCGCCCTTCACCTTCAGGGTTCCCTCCTTCACCCCCGGCACACTCAAGGCCCGCGCCTGGCTCGCCGGCAAACCCGTCGCCGAACACAGCGTGTCCACCCCGGGCGCCCCCCAGGAACTCCAGCTCCTCCTCGCCCTCAATGGACGCCCCGTCTCAGGCGAGGGGGACCTGCTCTTCCTCCACGCCAGGATCGTGGACAGGAACGGCACCCTCGTTCCGGACGCCTCCCCCATGGTCCACTTTGAAGCCAACGAGGCGCTCGAACTCATCGGCAACAATCCTGCCCGTGCGGAAGCCGGCATCGCCAGCATCCTTGTGCGCGTCAAAAAGCCCTCCCTCACGCCGACGCTCAGGGCCACCACGCCCGGGCTGCCTGAAGGCAAACTCCTGCGCCCCGGCTCAGCGCCCCTGCACCCCTGAGCCCAGTCCTGTCCCGACAGCCCCTTTCCAGCTGCCCCAATCCCGCCTGCCGCGACGGCGAACCCGCCTTCGCGCGCGCACGATTCACGCAACGGCACTCGGCCATTCTGAGCAGCATCCCCACAGGCCTGTTTCACCACGGATTATCAAGGGGCACAGATATATCGCCTCCACACACAGCGGTCTATCAACTTATTAATTAGGCAATAAAGCCAGCACCACGCCTCAACCGAACCGCGCGGGCGCCAACACGCCAAAGGGCGCCGCCAGCCACCGCCCAGCTGGATACATCGTCCAATATCGAAGGCATTCAGGACATGGCCTGATTCAGCCGCACCGGGGGCCTGTGCTACGTTGGGGGTGTTCCCGGCACTCCTCCGCCCCGACCCCGCCGGCACACACGGGCGAAGGCTGCGCCGTTCACCGCAGTTCAGCGCAATTCACCGCCACATAGACTCCCACCTTTGACCATATTGACCATGAAATCCCCCAAGAAAGGCCTCTCCTCCTGGATCAGCCTGCTCCGCCACACCCGCCTCATTCCCAGCCTGCTCGCACTGGCCGTGCCTGCACTGACCGTGTCGGCAACGCCGGCCGTCAAGCCACGCGCCTCGGTGCACCTGGCCAACCTGTCCGTGGAGGAGCGCGTGGAGGCCTTGCTTTCCCGCATGACGCTTCACGAGAAGGTGGGACAACTCACCCAGGTGGGCATGAACATTCCCGGCCCCGCCAAGGAGACCACCGCGGAAATGGTGCGCAACGGGCAGGCCGGCTCGGTGCTCTGGACCCTCGATTCCAAGGAAATCCAGCAGCTCCAGGAAATCGCAGTCAAGGAGAGCAGGATGCAGATCCCCCTGCTTTTCGGCTTCGATGTCATCCATGGCTACAAGACGCTCTTCCCCATTCCACTGGGCCTGGCCTCCAGCTGGGACCCGGCCCTGGTGGAACGCATGCACGCCATGGCTGCCCATGAGGCCACCGTCTCTGGGATCACCTGGAATTTCAGCCCCATGGTCGACGTCTCCCGCGATGCCCGCTGGGGACGCATGCTCGAGGGCGCCGGTGAGGACACCTACCTCGGCTGCGCCATGGCCCGCGCCCAAGTCAGGGGCATCCAGGGGCCGAGGCTCGGCACCCCGAACCGGATGCTCGGCTGCGTGAAACACTTTGCCGGCTACGGCGCCGGTGAAGGCGGACGCGACTATGATTCCTGCCTCATCCCCGACGTGGCCTTCCACAATGTCTACCTGCCCCCGTTCAAGGCTGCCATCGACGAAGGTGTGGGGTCCGTGATGTCCGCCTACATGTGCCTCAACGATGTGCCCGCGACCGGAAACCTCTGGCTCATGAAGGATATCCTTCGCGGCGAACTGGGCTTCCGGGGCCTGACCATCAGTGACTCCTGGTCGGTGGCCTCCATGACCGCACACGGCTTCGCCCGCAACGAGGAGGAGGCCGCGCTGCTGGCTGCAAACGCAGGGGTGGACATCGACATGGGGAGC